>JANLFK010000015.1 GCA_024655945.1 candidate division KSB1 bacterium | reverse complement strand
GCCAGGCATGATCTGCCTCTGGCACCTGCGCGGGCAGCCGCGGGCCTTCGACGCCTGGGTGAAGCTCGACCTGGAGTACATTGAAAACTGGTCGCTATGGCTGGACATCAAACTCGTCCTATACTCCGCGTGGTACACCGTCTCGGGCAAGAATCATTGAACGCGAGTGGCCAGGGCCACCTTCTTGTGAAGGACCGCCCGGCACTGGGCGGCGAGGCGTAGTCGGAGGCAAGGTTGCGGGTACTAGTGACCGGCGGTGCCGGCTTTATCGGCTCCCACACTGTCGACGCCCTGCTCGACGCGGGGCACCATGTTAGGATTCTTGACAATCTGCATCCGCGCATCCACCCGCACGGCAAGCCAAGCTACATCTCGCCCGAAGCCGAGTTTCTGCTCGGTGATGTCCGCAACAAGGACGACTGGGCACGGGCTCTGCGTGGCATTGATGCGGTTTTCCACTTCGCCGCCTACCAGGATTACATGACAGACTATAGCACCTTTTTCCACGTCAACGCTGTCGGTACCGCTCTTCTTTATGAAGTCGCCGGTGCCCGCCGGCCCCAACTCGCCAAGATAATTGTCGCATCTTCGCAGGCGGTGTATGGAGAGGGGCAGTATCATTGTCGTGCATGCAACAGCAAGGTCTCCCCGACCCAGCGAACGCCGGAAATGCTGGCACAGGGGAGCTGGGACATCCTCTGCCCAGCATGTGGCCGGCCAATGGAATACTTGCCGGCTACAGAGGACCACGCTAACCCGGTGAACGCCTATGGTATTTCGAAGCTTTCCCAGGAGCAGCTCGCTCTCACCTTGGGCAGACAAAATGGAATTCCGACAGTGGCACTTCGGTACTCGATCGTGCAGGGGCCGCGGCAGTCGTTGTACAACGCCTACTCCGGCGCATGTCGCATCTTCTCTCTGAGCTTGTTTTTGGGCAAGCCACCCGTAATTTACGAAGACGGCCGCCAACTGCGCGACTTTGTCAACATCCGAGACGTGCTCCGAGCGAACCTGCTGGTCCTGGACGAGGACAGCACGAATTTCAAGGTGTTCAACGTAGGCGGCGGTCGCGCGTACACGGTACTGGACTTCTATCAAATGGCGCAAAGGGTGTTCGAGACAGAAATACCTGCAAGGGTCCCGGGCGCCTACCGTCTTGGCGACACCCGGCACGCTGTGTCGGACATTGCCGCGCTGCGGTCGCTGGGCTGGGAGCCGCAGTGCACACCCGAGGACAGCCTGCGCGAGTACCGTCAGTACTTGCAAGAGCAGACGGACATTGAGGACATACTGAGCTACGCCGAGAAACACATGAGCCAGGCCGGGGTAGTCAGACGGGTTCGCCCGGGGCGCTGAATCGCGGCTGAATGGGCCAGTCGTCTGTACTGATCAAGATGATGGACAGAGGGTAGAGAGCTGGCGGCGGCCCCGCATCCCTGGCGTTGGGTTTCCCCGGGCTGGCAGGGCGGAGGCTCTCTTTCCTTATCAGGGCCTTTCGCGGCTTGACCCGGTCCATCATGAAACTGTCGGTAACCCTGGCTTGGTGTGCTGTTCGGTATTCCCCAAGTCAGTGTACATCGGTGAAATCGGTGGTTAGTTGCTCCTGGAGGGGTTGCCATGGTGATTACGCAGACCCCGCTTCGGGTCAGTCTCGCGGGCGGCGGTACGGACCTTGAGGCGTTCTGGAGCATGGAGCCCGGCGCCGTCACCTCGCTCGCCATCGACAAATTTGTGTATGTCATCGTCAAGGAACGCTTCGACGAGAAGATCTACATCAACTACTCGCGGAAAGAAATCGTGCAGAGCGTCGACGAGATCGCGCACGAACTTGTCCGGGAAGCCATGCGCCTCACGGGCGTCAGTGGCGGGGTCGAGATAACGTCTCTCGCAGACGTGCCCTCAGAGGGGACAGGACTGGGCTCGTCAAGTAGCGTGACCGTGGGCCTGCTCAACGCCTTCTACGCATTTCAGGGTATCCAGGTTAGTGCAGACCAACTGGCGCGGCAAGCGTGCGACATAGAAATCGACATTCTGGGCAAGCCGATAGGCAAACAGGATCAGTACATTGCGGCCCATGGGGGGGTGCGATTCCTCGAGTTTCTGCCGGACGGCAGCGTGCGGGTCGAGAGGCTTCCAGTGTACAACGAGAAGTATCGCAAGCTTGGTTCTAACCTTTTGCTGTTCTTTACCGGAAGGACGCGGCGTGCCAACCAGATCTTGGCCAAGCAGAACGAGAATGTGCGTGACAACATCGTTTATCTCAGGGAGATAAGGAACCATGCCTACATGGTGCGCAACGCCATCATCGAGGGGGAATTCGACGCCATAGGGGACATTCTCCATCGGACGTGGGAGATGAAGAAGATGCTAGCTGACGGAATCTCTTACCCGGAAATCGATGAAATGTACGAGTGTGCACGGCGGGCCGGTGCTCTTGGTGGCAAGATATGCGGCGCTGGCGGTGGCGGTTTTCTCCTGCTCTACTGCCCGCGCGCGGCCCAGGACGCAGTCCGCAGTGCACTCCACGGCTACCGCGAACTTCCCTTCATGATCGAGTCCGACGGCAGCAAGGTCATCTTCAACTATCGGCGCTACCGGTGGAAATAGTGCCGCGGGCAATTCCCTGTCCGAGACGCTCTACGGACTCCAGCACGGCCCGTCGAAATCACAATGCGGATTGCGGGCATCGGACAGGGACGCCGCCTAACGGAGGGGATAAGTATGCAGTCCATCTTTGGTAGTTATGTGGCCAGCCTCAAGGCGGAACTTGAAACCATTGACTATGGGCGCCTACATCGGGTAGTCGAAATGCTGCTCCGCGCGCGCGACGAGCGTCGCACGGTTTTTGTCCTCGGCAACGGAGGCAGCGCCGCCACGGCTTCGCATCTCGCCTGCGACCTGGGTAAGGGTACCGCTACCGAAGGGGCCGCAAGGTTTCGCGTGCTTTCTCTGTGTGACAACTCCTCTCTCCTTACGGCCCTTGGCAACGACCACTCATTCGAACAGATCTTCGTGGAGCAGCTGAAGGGACTGCTCGGGGATCGCGACGTGGTGATAGTGATTTCCGCCTCTGGCAATTCGCCCAATGTCCTTAGGGCGCTTGAGTATGCCAGGTCCCGGGGAGCGCAGACTATAGGGCTGTTGGGCTTTGGTGGCGGCGAAGCAGCCAAGATGGTGGACGTGGCGTTGGTCAGCGCTACTCGGAACTACGGTATCGCCGAAGATCTTCACCTTGTTCTACAGCACATGCTGACGCAAGCCATTCGCAAGTCGGCGTCGAAGCGTAAGGTCAGGGTCCTGTTCCTCGACCGCGATGGTGTTATCAACGTAAAGCCACCCGAACACGACTACGTGAGGGAGTGGGAAGCGTTCCGTTTCTACCCCGGCGCGCCGGAGGCGTTACGCACCCTCTCGGGCATGGGTTACCGGCTCATCGTCACCACCAACCAAAGGGGTATCGCTAGAGGGCTTTTGACCGAGCGCGCTCTCCAGGAGATCCATGCCAACATGCTCGATAGCCTTGCGACGCACGGCGTGGAGATGGACGCGGTGTACTATTGCCCGCATGATGAGCACCACCGCTGTCAGTGCCGTAAGCCGGCGCCGGGGATGTTCTACCGGGCGCAGGCTGAGATGCCATATGCCATCGACTTTGAGAACTCGATTGTCGTGGGAGACTCGGCTTCCGACGTCGCGGCAGGGGAAAGTATCGGCGCCAAGACAGCCCTCATTCTGAACGGGTCGGATGGTCCCTCTTCGCAGGTTACCCCCACTTTCGTAGCCAAAGACTTGCTGGAGCTCGCCAGCGTCATCGCAGCCGTTGAGCCTCAAACGCGACAACAACCTGAGTAGACTTGTCCACAGGAGCCCTCATGTTCCGCAAACGACGGCGTCGGATGTTGGCCCGGGTCCTGGGGGCGGTTAGTTTTTGTCTGCTCGCCTGTCGCCACTCGCCCGCTCAAACCCTCTTGCCCCCTTACCACTGGGCCTACGATTATGCAGAGCAATTACGCCTTCTGGGCCCCGATACTTCCTTAGACTTCTCATTGCGGCCGTTTCTCGCCTCTACCCTCTCCGGCTTTGTCGCGGGACGGCGGCCCTTCTTGGCTCACGCCAGATTTGCACCGTTCCTCCACTTGGAGGCCTACTTCCCCTCTAAGGAAATTCCAGCTTCCAACGTCGGCCTCTCCCTCTCGGTGGACTCTGATAATCTGGTGGGCCGGGTGTCCCCAGGCCGTGCCGACGCCTTGCGCCACACGCAGAGGGGAATTATTGGCTTTTCGTGGCGCGGTCAGTTGAGCGCGCGCACCACTGTCCTACTGGACAACCGTCTCGACGAGGACCCCACATACCTCGGGAAGCGGCAGAGCGGATATGCCTCCTATGCCGAAGAAAGCTACGTCGTGCTTACGGTGCCCAACTTTGAGTTGTTACTGGGTCGGGCTTTCTGCTCCTGGGGCCCGGCATCTTCAGGCTCGCTCATTCTCTCAGACGTGCAGAGACCCATGGATCGCGTGTCGGTCCGTTTTCACTACAGGTGGTTATACTATTGTCATGTCTCTGCTTTTCTGGATCGCGTGGGAGAAAACAATCGGTACTTCTCTGGTCACCGTTTTGACATTCGGCTCAGGCCAACGGTCTGGCTGGGCTTGAGCGAGACGGTAGTCTACGGGGGCCCCCTCCTCTCGCCGCGCTTTGCTTTTCACATCCCGGTGATCCCGCTGTTTGATCCGACAGTTAACGAGAGTCTGGGCATTGGCGGAGACGCGAACATCATGGGGGCGGTAGATGTCTCCGTCTATCCAGCCTCTGGCCTCCAACTCTACGGCCAGCTGCTCATCGATGACATTCAGGTGGAACGGCAATTGCCCGGCGACCTGGAGCCGGCAGAATGGGGCTTCCTGGTGGGTTTGCGCGGTCTGCCGGCTGGCGTGTTCTCGGAGATCGAATACGCTCGTGTCACCAACCGAACCTATAAGACCCTACACGGCTTTACTAATTACGTCCACCGGAACCGGCCCCTGGGGTTCCCGTATGGTAGCGATTGCGATCGGCTTTGGTTGAGGGCAAACCACTGGCTGAGGGATGCCTTCAGGGCTCAGACCCATGTGCTCTTTCTGCGCCGGGGCGAGGGTTCCATGGACAAGCCTTTCGATCAGCCCTGGAACATTCCTGGTCTCGCCCACTACTCCGAACCGTTTCCCACTGGTATTGTTGAGAGCACTTGGCGGGCTCAACTTGAGTTACGGTGGCATCCAGTCACCAGATTCGGCTTTGCTGAAGCTGTGCTGGGGTATGAGGCAGTCCGGAACGTTGGCAACCGCGCCGGTGAGAATTCCCGAGGTCTCTACTACTGGTTCAGGCTGTGGCTGGAACTTGGCCACAGTTGGTCACTTTAGGCTCTCCAGCGCCGTGTCTGGCGACCAGCACCTTTGCGAAGTGCCGATGGTGGGACAGCTCTCTTGGAGACGTCAAACGATTACGTCTTGGGCTGACGAAGCCCGTCTTTTTCAATCGTCCATCCGTCACGTTAATCGGTAACGAGGCCCGCTGGGTGCAGACGTCTCACGGTAACGAAGCCCGTTTGGTGGAGACGTCGAACGGTTACGTTCTACGGTTACGAGGCCCGTTGTGGGGAGACGTGTGGCGGTTACGTCTGTCGGTTACGAGGCCCGTTCTATGGATCGGCTGACGGCAACGTCGGTCGGTAACGAAGCCCGTACTTTACAGACGTCCAACGGTTACGTGCGTCGGTTACGACGCCCGTCTCGTTTGCGCCCTGCGGTCACCGCTGTGAAGCTGGCGGACCAAGGACGTTGCCGTAGGACAAAACGGGTTTCGTAACCCAACCACGTGGCGGAGGAAAAAAAACGGGCATCGTAACCGTGACCTAATGACCTAACCGACAACAAAACGGGCCTCGTGACCGTAACCGAACGACGTGACCGGCCAAAGAGACGGGCTTCGTAACCGTAACCGAACGACGTAGCCGAACAACAACCCGGGCATCGTGACCGTAACCGATTGACGTAACCGAAGCCGAAGACGGGCATCGTAACCGTAACCGAACCACGTCACCGAGGAAAACAACGGGCATCGTAACCGTAACACGTTGGATGGCAGCCTGAGCGGCGAGATGGGACCAGAGGGCGGATGAGGAGTAGCCACAACACGGCCTCTTTGGCGGCGCAGCAAGTGAGAGCGTTCCAGGCATTCACTCCCGCGCTAAGGACATTTCCGTCCGGTTTGGCTTGGAAGCAATGCGGTGTGCACAACCGGTAAGTCTTGTATTGCCCGGGAACGGCCGATGTTCTTAGGTGGTTATCCATTGTTGAGTGAGCAGATGCTTTCGAGGAGAGAAGTTTAACAGCAGCTGCTTGTTTGGGCGTCTTCTTGGGATAACGGCTCTGGTCACGCTTGCTAGACCCTAGGTAGCCCATGCAGAAGGTTAATGATAAGATCAGAGTGCTTACCCAGTATTTTGAGAAGGAACCCGGCATTGCCTTAGCCTTTCTGTTTGGCTCCAGGGCAAAGGGCTTTTGGAAAAAGTCGTCCGATTGGGATATCGCTGTCTATTTCACACCGGATGAGTACCTAGAGCTGGAGACGGAAAGGGAATATCCTGGTGAGGACAGGATCTGGTCTGACTTGATAGACCTTCTGGCAACGGATGAGGTGGATTTTGTCATATTGAACCGAGCATGTCCGACGCTGGTATACAACGTTTTGAGAACGGGCCATCCCTTGCTCATCAGGGATCGCCGGCTCTTCCTGGATCTTCTTTGCAAAGTGAGCTACGAAGCGGTTGATTGGTGGGATTTCGTCTCTGACTTTTACCAGATTGCGGAGAGGGCCCGCTCCCTCCCTCCTGAGGAAAGGGCAAGGGTCTTGCAGTATCTGAGGTTTTTGGAGAACGAATTCAGTGAGATCGAGCTGATCAAGGGGTTTACATGGAAGGATTACGTTCAGGACAGCTTCAAGAGGAAGGTGGTAGAGAGGTGGGTGGAGAATTTGGTTATGAGCGCCTTGGACATTGCCAAGATCATCCTGGCGGCGGACAAAGGGCAGATTCCCCAGACGTACAAGGATACCCTAAAGGTTTTCGGGACCCTATTCATAGATCATTCTTTTGGCGAGGAGTTTTCTACAGTTGCTTCTCTTAGAAACATCTTGGTCCACGAGTATTTGGATGTCAAGTGGCGGCGAATCGAGAAGTTCATTGAACAGGCAGAAAGACTGTACCCTATTTTCATCGGTAAGGTGAAGGAGATAGTATAGACGAGATGTGCGTCGTGGTGGTGGCTGTCACGGAATGCTGTTGGACGGTAGTGGTCTATGGCTGGCAGGCTCGTTGGATCGTTTAACGGTAACGTCCTTACGGTAACGAGGCCCGTTGTGGGGAGACGTGTGACGGCAACGTCTTACGGTAACGAAGCCCGTTTTGTGGAGACGTCGAACGGTTAGGTCCTACCGTAACTAGGCCCGTATTTTGCAGACGTCCAAGGGTTACGTCTGTCGGTTACGAGGCCCGTTTGGGTTACGTCCTAAGGTAACGGCTCTTAAGGTGGTGGACGAGGGACGTTGCCGTAGGAGGAAACGGTTTTCGTTACCGTTACCGACTGAGGTAACCGAACAACAACACGGGCATCGTAACCGCCACCGTTTGACGTAGCCGGACAAAGAGACGGGCTTCGTGACCGTTACCGAACGACGTGACCCACCAAAGATACGGGCGTCGTGACCGTAACCGAAGGCAAAGACGGGCCTCGTGACCGTAACCGTCGGACGTCATCCGATCTCCTGAAGACCACATGTCAAGCGGGCGCATCAGGTTCACCGTGCACGCCAGGCAAAGGATGGCCTTGAGGGGGATTAGTGAGGAGATGGTTTCGAGGACTTTGCAGGAACCGGAGGAGATAACAGTTGGTTACAGGAGCAGGAAAGTCGCGTTTCGCCGTTTTCCTAAGGGACGCATAAAGGTCGTGTATAGGGAAGAACAGGGACAGGTTGTTGTGATAACTGCAATGTGGCAGGAGTAGGCGGTGAGGATATCGTACGACACTCAAGCGGATGCTCTCTACATCCGTCTCAAAGAGGGGACATTCGTGCGCAACGAGGAGGTAGCCCAGGGTATTATCCTCGACATAGGGGAAGAAGACGTGTTGTTGGGCATTGAGATACTTGAAGCGTCGAGCAGGTTTTCTGCGGACGACTTGTCTCGCGTCGAGGTCGTCATGCCCTTGCAACTAGCATCCGTAGATTCTTGATATAGGCGCTAGGGGGTGACTGCAAGCTGTCTGATGGGTGTGCGGCAGGGCTAGGTGCTGCGGATGGTCTAACGGTTACGGGTGTCGGTTACGAAGCCCGTTTGGTGGAGACGTCTGACGGTTACGTCTTACGGTAACGAAGCCCGTTACGGTTACGTCCGTTAACCTGGTGCACCAGGGACGTTGCGATAGGATGAAACGGGTTTCGTATCCGTACCCGAACCACGTGATGGAGGGAAAAAAACGGGCATCGTAACCGTGACCGGATGACCTAACCGACAAGAGAACGGGCCTCGTAACCGTAACCGACGGACGTAACCGAAGGCAAAGACGGGCATCGTAGCCGTTACCGTTTGACGCAGCCGACCAAAGAGACGGGCTTCGTAACCCTAACCGATTGACGTAACCGAATACAGATACCGGCATCGTAACCGTAACCGATGGACGTAGCCGAACGGAAAGACGGGCATCGTGACCGTCACCGATGGACGTAACCGGATAAACAAACGGGCGTTGCAGCCGCCTCGGCGCGCAGGCTTGTAGAGCCGGGTTCGGGGAAAATACAGGGGATTGGCAGAGTAGCCAAGAATGGCGCGGCCGGCGTTGCCGACTGACAAAATCGAGATGTCAGGCGACAGTGGCAACGTGATGCCGTCAGGCCCTCGGGAAGAGGCTAGACGAGTGAATTGGAGGTCGAGGAAGCCGTGAATAGGTCTTATGAAGGGCGAATAGTGATTGATCCACGAGTGCACTTCGGCAAACCCTGCATTGCCGGCACTCGCATCTGTGTCGAGAACGTGTTGGAGCTGGTGCAGGAAAACATCTCTTTCCAGGAAATTGTCGAAAAGTACTACCCGGATTTGGACGTGGACGACGTCAAAGCCTGCGCCGCTTACGCCGCAGATATAGTACGCTCGGAAGAGATTCACATAGACACGGTGTGAGATGCGTGTGCTGGTCGATCAAGATGTTTATCAGCTTACCGTCGACCAGCTGAGGAAGTGGCGCCACGATGTAGTCACGGCTCGTGAAATCGGGCTGCAGCGCGCCCCGGACGAAGACTTGCTGCTGAAGGCGAGGGAGATGCGTCGACTGCTTGTTACCCGTGACAAAGGTTTCGGGGCTGTCGTGTTCCTCAAGAGGGAGCTATCGGTGGGTGTTCTTCTTCTGAGAGTCAGCCCCTCCACCATCGATGATGTGCACGGCGAACTCAAGCGTGTTTTCGAGGAGCATAGCCAGGAAGAGTTAGGTCGTTTTTTCTGTGTAGTTGAGCCCCATCGGCACCGCATGCGGCGGTTGCACTAATCTCCGCTCGTAGGGCCCGGCAAGCGGTATGGGCAATGTGGGTTATTGGTCGCTGACTGGCTACGTCTTAGGGTCACGAGGTCCGTTTTGGGGATCGTGTGGCGGTTACGTCTGTCGGTTACGAGGGCCGTTTCGTGGACCGTCTATCGGTGACGTCCTACGGTCACGAGGCCCGTTTTGCGCGGCGGTGTAACGGTTACGTCCGTGGGTTACGACGCCCGTCTCGTTTGCGCCCTGCGGTCACGGCTGTGAAGCTGGTGGGCCAGGGACGTTGCCGTAGGACAAAACGGGTTTCGTAACCTTACCCGAACCACGTGTTGGAGGAAAAAAACGGCCATCGTAACCGTAACCGGCGGACGTAACCCACGTAAGATACGGGCCTCGTGACCGTAACCGGTGGACGTAGCCTGATAAAGAGAGGGGCATCGTAACGGTTAGCGATAAGAGCATGGGATCATTGAAAGAAAAGAGAAGTCGGTACTCTCGCCTGCTGGATTCTGAGCTCAAGCGCATCGTCGGCCGGCTCGCGCATTTGCCAGAGGTTGAGAAGGTCATCGTTTTTGGCTCTTATGCCAGGGGGCGTAGCGACCTATTTACCGACCTTGATGTGCTGGTTGTAGTGAATCGTTCAGATTGTGATTTCGTTACCCGTACAGCCGCACTGTATGGCCGGCTTGTGCCGGCGGTCGACATCGATTTGCTCGTATACACAGCGGGAGAACTGCGTTCTCTTGCCGGCAATCCGTTTATCCAATATGCGTTGGCATCGGGAAAAGTAGTTTATGAGAAGAGCTCCTCTGGAACAAGGCTTGCGCTGGCTGGAGCAGGCGACTGAGGACTTGAAGTGGGCGCGCCATTTGGCGGAACAGGGCGCCTATCATCTTGCTTGCTTCCTGGCTCAGCAAGTCGCTGAGAAAGCCATTAAGGCATTTCTGTATGCGCAGGGAGAGGAGATTGTTCTGGGACATTCGGTGCAGAGGTTGTGTGCACAGGCCGCTGATTATCGCCCTGAGTTCTCTCAGAACGCAATGGAATGGAGCATTCTAGATGGCTACTATGTACCTACTCGTTATCCCAATGGCCTTCCTGACGGGATTCCGGCAAAGGTGTACACCAAGACTGCAGCACACAATGCAGTGGACATGGCCGGAGAGGCTGTGGACATGGTGAGGGATTTGCTTAAGGTTTGATGTGGATCGTCTAACGGTAACGGCTATCGGTAACGAGGCTCGTTGCGCGGAAACCTCTGACGGTTACGTGAATCGGTAACGAGGCCCGTTTGGTGGAGACGTCTGACGGTTACGTCTGTCGGTTACGAAGCCCGTGGTGGGGGGATGTGTGGCGGTTGCCTCAATCGGTAACGAAGCCCGTTTTCTCGATCGTCCGACGGTTACGTGAATCGGTAACGAAGCCCGTCGCGGTGACGTCCGTTAAGCTGGTGGACGAGGGACGTTGTCGTAGGACGAAACGGTCTTCGTTACCGTTACCGACTGACGTAACCGAACAACAACACGGGAATCGTAGCCGTTACCGTTTGACGGAGCCGGAAAGAGACGGGCGTCGTTACCGTAACCGATTGACGTAGCCGACCAAAGATACGGGCCTGGTAACCGTCACCGATGGACGTAACCGGATAAGAGAACAGGCTTCGTAACCGTTGCCGATGGATGGCTCACGGGCAGCAGGAGGCAGGGGGCGAGACGGCGAGCAACCTCGTTAGTGCCGTGGTCAAACTCCCATCCCCGATCGAATAGCCTGCCCCACTGGTAAGCACAAAGGACGGAAGCTCTTCATTGCATACGGACTTTCAACCCACAGTCATCGTTGGCGCATCGATTGCAGGGCTGTACTGCGCGCATCTCTTGGCGAGTCGGGGCCTGCGCGTGACGGTGTTCGACCAGCTGCCGCCGCAGCGTATGCCGCCGTCCAGGACCCTCATCGTCACCGGCGAGCTATTGAACCTGCTGCCGCAGGTGGCAGAGGCGGGTGTCATCAGGAACACGGTGAACGGCTTCCGGCTGCACACGGACGGGCACAGCCTGCACGTGCCGCTGCAGGAGCCGGACATCGTGGTGGAGAGGCGCGATCTGCTGGCGCTGGTGGAGCGCATGGCAGTGGAGAGTGGCGCAGAGCTGCGGCGCGGGTATGCCTTCCAGGGCATGTTGCCCACCGCCGACGGCCTGGTCTTGGAGTTCCGCGAGAAGGATTCTCTGCGCACGGTGCGGGTGCTTGCACGGAGCGTCGTGGCTGCCGACGGCGCGACCAGCCACGTGGCCCGCTGCGCCGAGCTGGACGGGCGGCCGCGCGTGCCCATCCTGCAGGCGAAAGTGGAACTGCCCCCCGCCTGCGACCCACACACCGTGGACACCTGGTTCGAGCCGGAGGCGACCCCGTACTTTTTCTGGCTGATTCCGGACTCGCCACGCACTGCGGCAGTGGGCCTCGCCGCGGAAAGTCCCCAGGAGGCAAGAGGTGCCCTGTTGGCTTTCCTCAATCAACACCGCCTGTGCCCGTTGGCCATGGAGGCGGCCTGGGTGCCGCTCTATCCTCTGCGCGCGCAGCCTGTGCGCAGGTTCGGCAGCGCCCAGGTCTACTTGGTGGGGGACTCCGCAGGGCAGGTGAAAGAAACCACCGTCGGCGGTACGGTCACGGGCCTGAAAGGGGCAGCGGCGGCTGCTGCGGCAATCAGCACGGGGAGCTCCTATCTTGAGCAGCTCAGGGAGCTGCGCCGAGAGTTACTTGCCCACCACCTGCTGCGCGTCTTTCTCAGTCGCTTCACCCGCCAGGACTACCTGCGGCTGTTTGCCTCGCTGAATCCCCGCGGACTCTCCTTGCTCGCCTCGCACAATCGCGACCACTTGGCGAGCATGCTCTCCCGTCTGGTCCTTGCCCAGCCTGGGCTGGTGGTGCTGGCGGCGCGCACGCTGTTGCGTGGCACGGCCAGGCCCACCGCCCGCCGTTGACTGCCTGCCCTCGTCTTCTTCATTGCGCGTAAGAGCTCCTTTCTTTCGTTGTCGTGCCTTGGGACTTTTACCTCGGGCAAACGAGGCCTATTTCTGGAGCCATCCATGTGCAGAATACGAGCGTCCCTGTTGACCGTGCTGCTCATTGTTGCCGCAGGAGTGTCGGCTCACGGGCAGGTGCTGCCCTTTGACCACTGGCTCAACCTGTACCTGAAAACTGCTGCCGCCTGCGCTGGTGGGGTCGAGCTGCACAGGGCAGTCTGGCCGCAGGACAGACAGACGGCAGCGTCCCTGGCCACTGCCCCGGTCGAAGCACACCCGGAGGTTCCTCTGCCTCCCTGGGCATATGACCTCTTGCGCGCTGAGCTGCAGCACGAGATAGCTGCGCGAAGGGAGGTGCACTTTGCGCCGGGAGTGTACGTCTATTTGCGGGTCCGGGCCACGCCTGATTCGGCAGAGGTGCCGGCCTTTACCGGGCATCCCCGGCAGAAGCAGCGCCTGGGCGGGATTAACGCTGCCGAGTGCGACTACGCGTTCGTCGAGTACACAGGCTCGTGGCTCACTGCCCGCTTTGGCCGGTTCAAGGAGTCGTGGGGTCCTGGGGATGGCAATAGCGTCTGGTTGAGCGCCTGGGGCCCGGCATACGATGGGGTGCTGGTGGAGCTGCGCTATAGGCGGTTCCAGTTTCGCGCGCTGACCGCTTACTTGGAGACCGAGGTCGATGGGCCTACCAAGGGGAACGTGCACCGCTACTTGGCCGCGCACATGCTCACCAATGGCAATGGGCGCAACCTGTGGCTCGGCCTCGGCGAGGGGATGCTCTACGCCGGCGTGGATCGGCCGCTGAGCCTGGCCTACTCTAACCCCTTCATGATGTACCAGGAATACGGGCGGAACGCCCGTACCAATGAGCTGAGCAAGAATCGCGACAACTGGTTCCTGATCGGCTGGGTCGAGTGGTTCCCGGTGAAACGCCTGCGCACCTAGGCCTTTCTGATGATCGACGACGTGCAGTTGGACCGCGAGCCCATTCCGGGCGCCACGGGGGTGCGTGCCGGGGCCTCGTATGTGCTGGGGCCCAGAGCAGGCGGGGTGCGCTACGATTACGTCCGGATTTCCACCTGGACGCACCGCCATCAGACGCCGCACATCAACTATGTGGCGCGAGGGCTGCCTTTGGGGTTCATGGAGGGGAGCGACATGGACAGGCACGAGGCGTCGTGGACGGGCTTTCCGTTGCGTTATGTGACGGCGCGGGCGTGGCTGGCCTACGAGCGGCGCGGGGAGTTAGACATCGTGCGCGACCCTTACAGGTTGCGGGAGTTCCCACATCATTGGTGCTTTCCATGGGGGGTGGTCGAGAAGGTGGTGGAAGGCGGCGTTGCCGCGCGCCTGCAGCCGTGGCGCAATGTGCTGCTGGAGGGTGGCCCGCAGTGGCGCCACAGGCGGGACGCGGGGCATGTGGAGGGCAAGAGCGCGGCAGAGCTAGTGGGCCATGTGGGGCTGTCGATAGCGGCGGACTCTTCCGTGCATCGGCCGTAAGCCACGGGGTCAGAGGACGAACTGCAACGACGGACCGCTGATGGCATGAGCAGACGGCTGGGAGCCGCGATGGGCCTCTTTTCTAGGAAGGGAATTGGGCGAGAACGTGCTTGGGTGTGCCTTTTGAGTGGACAATGCGCTCGGCAAAGGCTTTCTGGAGACGGTCGGAGAAAACACACCGATGGGCGAGCTTCGCAACGCGGGGCTGGCGACGAAGCAGGGGGAGAAGATGGACGTCGGATACGACGATGTGGGGGCACGAGACTACTGTCGGGATATCGTGGTGGAGGGAAGGACCATCCTGAACACCCAGGCGTGCGACTCGCTCAGCCCCACTCGCGAGGCGGCGCTGTTGCGCTATCTCAGCACCAAAGGATACCCTCTTGGTTACTTGCTGAATTTTGCCAGTGCAGGGAGGCTGCGGTTTGGGGCGATGGGTTTCTGAAAGGAGCGGGTACGGGTAGGCACAGGAAGCCAGGGTTCGTGGAAAGGCGGATGCCGGCTGGCGAAGGGAAGGAAGTGAATTTTGTTCTTGACTTTTTCGGGTGTCGGGGTTATCTTGTAGTTGGAAAAGGCTCAGAGGAGCCTCGAGAGAAGCCGAGGAGGGACAGGCCATGAAAAGGGGACTACGTGTCGCCATACTGCTTGCTTTCGCACCTGCAGTCGGGGTAGGCCAGACTATCAGCACCACCGTCTTCCCGCTCTACGCGGACGGGCGCAACACCGACGGGGCGACGCCATTCGCCGTCTTGGTCGAGATAGCCAATTGGTCTGCAAAGGCCGGGAAACAGGTAAACGTTCGTGTCACCACTGTGTCTGGCTCCAACTTCCTGATCTGGAAGGACGGCGCCTGGCAGAACGCGCAATACTACGACCATTGCCCGGTCCGCACGCTGGACGCAGGGGGCAACTGGTGCGGGTGGATTTTCCTGAGGGCCAAGAATGCCACGGCAGCCTTCCGGGCCTCCGCCCGCGAAGTAGGTCAAAGCGAAGGCCCCATCCTTGAGGACGCCTCTCACACTGTGACGTACATGAACATGTCCACCACCGGCGCCTGGGTCGAGGCGACGGCGGCAGCCAGTACGGCGGGGCTGGTGATTCTGGCGTACGACGCAAGTGACAACATCATCGGCGCCTACGCTGTGGAGGATAACGGGGTCAGCGAGGGCTACCCCAGCACTGCCGGCTATTTCAAGATGGCGGTGCCGGCCAACACTGCTATTAGGAAGCTCGAGGTCCGCGACGCCAGCGGTGGCACGGTCGCTACGCAGACCAGCCCGCTGTGGGGGTCTGGGGTGGCAGGTGGGACCACCAATCTCGATGACCAGTACGATGTGTCTCTCCCCGTCACGCTAACGTCCTTCCAGGCAGCGGTGGTGGCGGGTGGAGTGAGGCTCACCTGGGTGACGGACAGCGAGATCAATAACCGCGGCTTCTACGTGCTGCGCAGCGAGGGGGAGACGGCGCCGTACCGCAGCATCAGCCCGCTCATCCCGGGGGCGGGCAGCTCCGTGGACCCGCAGAGCTATCAGTACATCGACCGCACGGTCGCGCCGGGGCAGACCTACTGGTACAAGCTGCGCCAGGAGGATTTTGGCGGGCAGGTGGAGCTGTTCGGGCCGGTGGTGATCTACGTTCCAGTGGCTTCCGATGGGCAGCCGAGCACCGTGCCGACGCGCACGGCGCTGCTGGGCGGACACCCCAACCCCTTCAATCCCGGGACGACGGTGCAGTTTGCCTTAGCCGCTGGGCAGGAGGTGCAGCTGGCGATATTTGACTTGTGCGGCAGGTTGGTGCGCGCGTTGGTTCAGGGGGACGCCCCCGCCGGGGAGCACCAGGCGCGCTGGGACGGGCGCGACGATGGAGGCAGGGATGTTCCCGCAGGGGTGTATGTGTGTCACCTGCGCTGCGGGGATGGGTACCACGCCAGCGTCAAGCTTCTGAAGCTGCGGTGAGGGGTTTCGCGCCAAAGTATTGCCAGAGCTTATCGCGCAACGGGCGCAAAGTTCCGCTAAGGGGCGCCAAGGCGTCTGAGAAAGCCATAAGTTGGGGCTGGGTGATGCACTCTCAGGTTTCGTTGCGCTCTTTGCGGTGCCGTGGCGGACTTTGCGCGACTTCATCCCGGGCGTTCTTCGCGAGAACACAGGTCAGAAACCATGAGAGAGCCCCAGCATGAGGCGCGGGCCGCTGTAGTCCTTGGCGCGGCCCAGCTCCTGCCGAAAGGTCACGTACAGATAGTCGAACTCGGCCAAGGCGCTGCAGTGTCGGCCGAGCTTCACATCCAGACCCACCCCTAAGGTGGCGCCCCAGCCCCGCGCCGCGGGGGGGGCGCGCCGCACCTCCCGCCACTGCGCCTCCCATCCCCAGTAAATTGCCCCACCGTAGGCCACGTACGGCCTGAACGGCAACCCTTGCACCAACTCGTGCTTGAAGTCTAAGCTCACCGGCACCACGGTAAGCGAGCGCTCTCCGCCGTGTGCCCAGCAGCCTGCAGAGAGACGCAGCGACGTGCCGGAAAACGCCCGGCTGCTGAGCACGACGGCTAACCAGGGTGCGGTGGCCAGCGAGTCGAACGGCGACACCGACGCCTGGGCGGCCAAGCAATTGGGCTTGAACCAGCCGCCTGCCAGGCCGATGCTCGCTGCGCTCTCCTTGCCGTGCGCCGCGGCACACCACGCCATCAACGCCATGAGCAGGCCCGCCCGACGTGCCCTTCCTGCAAGCACGCGCGTGCCTCCCTGACCGCCCAGGCCGCTCAGCTCACTCCTTCTCCTGCCCCTCGGCACCCGGCTTGAACCCCAACTCGCGCATCCTCTGCTGCTCGGCGTGCAGCTTGATCTCGCCAAACTGGCTCTCGTACTTGCCCACGTTCTCCTGCAGGGCCAGGAGAAACGACTTGGCATGTTGCGGGGTCATGATGATGCGCGCGTAAACCTTAGTCTTGGGCACGCCGGGGAGCATGCGCGTAAAGTCGATGACGAACTCCGCCGGCGAATGGGTGATCAACGCCAAGTTGGAGTAAATCCCCTCCGCTTCTTTTTCCCCCAACTCGACACTAAGCTGCTGGGGCACCGGCTGCTGCATAGCTCTCCTCTCCTGGAGTTTTTCGACAGCGCTTGCTTGTTCCCTCCTCATCTCACGGTAGAGGGGCCGGTTCAGCGCCGCCGTAGTACAATGCATTGAAGAGCAGCTTGAAAGTCGCGTGCGCCTGCGCGCGATTGATGGGATCAAATCCGATGAGCACCACATGCCCTTTGCCCACCGGCACCTCCACGGCCGCCACGCGCTCGGCCAAGTGCTTCTCGCCCAACAACCAGCCGCTCTTGAGTAAGTGCTTTGCCGGATACTTGGCGATGACCTGAGCCTGCACGGTGAAGGACGGCACGAGCTTGTACGCAGCGCTGCGCGCAAAGTACGCCACGCTCTGCGCCTCCATGCCAAACGCGACCGGGTGAGAGGTGTTGTACTCGGCGGCTATAATCGACCCGGGACAGAAAAAGTCCGCGGCCTTGAGGTCCTTAACCACATTGGCCACCGGCAGCCCGAACTCGTTGATGAACAGCTCGCCGGCGCCGTCGATGGCGACGATAGAGCCGCCCTGGTCCACGAAGCTGCGCAGGTTGGCCAGACCTTCCGCCCCGATGCCCTTGGTGAACTCAGGAGGCGCCGTGCCTTCCGGTCTTCCTTCCAAAATTCCCTCTGCGTAAATGTCCGGGAAGTAGATGACGTCATAGCGTTCCCGGAGGCGCCCCGCCTTGATCTCCTCGTTGTGCAGGTTCGTGTAGGCAAAGCCATATTGCTCCAACACCCACCTGCTCCACCCTTCGTGCATGCTCGAGGTCCACGGCTGGTAGACGGCGATGCGCATGGGGTGCAGGCGATAGGCCTTGACGCGTGGCTTGCCGCCCACGCCTTGGATGCGCAGCCCCAAGTCGGCAGCGATCTTGCGCACCCTGTCCGGCGCTACCTTGCCGGTGGGGACGAGCACCGTGCCCGGCTCATAGCTCTGCCCGCCCACGGTGAATGCCTCGCCTGCCATGTACACAGGCGCCCCCTGGGCCAGCAGGCGGTTGATGGCTGCGTAGGTAGCGTTTTGTCGCGCGGAGAGCGCGTAGGCGTAGCGACCGCCACTCACCGCGCCGGGCTCGGCCTCCACCTTAGCCACGGCAGTGAGCTCTGCCCGGAAGGGCCGCTGCACCTCGATGCAGTTCACTCCCATCTGCAAGGGGAGGGTCCAGCCGGCGGCATCGTAGGGTCGAATAGGCGGGCCCTCCGGGTACTCGCGCAGATCCGGGTAGCGTTGCGGTTCCAAGAGGTCCTTGGCGAAGGCCCGGTAGGGTTGGGCCATGAGCACCACGTACGTGCCCGCCGGGTAAGTGACCCCGTCTGCGACGAAGGGAGCCTGGGCGCGATGCAGCTCCACGCCACCTTTGTGCAGCACCTCCAGCAGGGTGCGCGTGGCGCCAGGATCGGCCTGGTCAGGCGGAATCAGGAAGGCGTAGGGCGGCTCGCTCTCCCCTTTGGCGATGGCCCGCCTGCCCATCAGGTAGTGGTTGTAAATGAACTTTTCCTTCAGTTGCGCTGCTGCTTCCAGCAGGGAGTAGGCAGCGGCAAGGTCATAGTCGACGATGTCCCGCAGGCGCCACCAGCCGCCAGGCCAGGGGTCCGGGAAATTGGTGGCCATGCGGTACTCGGGAAAGCCCAAGCCGCCACCCTTTAGGTCTTTTTTCTCCTGGAAAATGGGCGAGGCGATGCGGCAGCTGGCCAGCTCGGTGAGCATGCCGACCATGTTGTGCCACCAGGCCGTCTGCAAGAAGGCGCCCTGCCACCAGGCGGTGAAGTAGATGCGCGTGGCCACGCCGCGGTAGCCTTTGGCCTGCAGGTCCATGGCCATGTGTTCGCCCAAAAGCGAGTTCTCCCAGGTGACCAGCGGGTCAGGGTTCGGGTTCAGGGGCTCCTGGTAGGGCGGCACGAAGATGCGCGGGCCGCTGTTGCCCATCTGGTGCATATCCAAGTAGATCTGCGGGAACCATTCCTGGTACATCACTTTGGTCACCAACTGCGATTCCACCTGGGTGAGCATGAAGGCGTCGCGGTTGTTATCGTGGCCCGTGTACTTGTGGTACAGCCACGGCATACCGCTCCCTTCGTAGGGGGTTTCTAAGTACTTGTCGTACCAGTCCTTGACCAGCACCAGGCCGTCCGGATTGAAGGAGGGCACCAGCAGAAAGACCTCGTTGTCCAGAATCTGGCGATTGGCAGGTGAATCGTCGGTGATGAGTCTGTAGGCCAGCTCTGGCGAAGCCTGGGTGGCGCCCACCTCCGTGGCATGGATGCTGCACGTGATGAGCACGACGATGGTCCCCTCGCGGGCCAGGCGCCGTGCCTGCTCCTCGGACAACCCGCGCGCCTGGGCAATGCGCCGGGAGTTGGCCTTCAGCTCGTCAAGGCGGGCCATGTTCGCCGGCGAGGAGATGATGGCCAGGATGAACGGATGGCCCATAGTGGATTTGCCCAGCTCGACTACCTGCAGCTTGTCAGAGGCCTGGTCCAGCTCCTTGAAGTAGGAGACGATCTGCTCCCAGCCGGCGAGCTTGTAGTCAGAGCCTAACTTGAAGCCGAAGAACTGCTCGGGAGCCGGGACCTGCTGCGAGAGGCCAACTGCAGGCAGGGAAATGGCGATAAGCATTGTTCCGATGAACACCGTCTGCCTTCTGCTCATGTGCTCGTCCTCCGTTGGCAATTCGCTGGCATGGCGGCAAATCTGAGCGCCCACGCGGGATGGCGAGTTCGAGGCGGTAGCACAGGCTCAGGTGTCCGCATGCGGCTACGGCCGCGGCAGGGTGCGCTCGCGGAAGCCCTTGCTCTGCAGCAGACGTTCCGCCTGCGGCAACTGCTCCAGAGCCGCGCGCAGTTGGTTGTCCGCCTGGATGGCGACCCGGTAGCGCCCCACATCGCCCCAGAAGATGAACGCCAATTCTCGCTTGAGGGCAAACTGGATGTCGCTCTTGTTCTGCTGGAACTCGCTGTCTGAGAAAGTGAAGCCGCTCTTGCGCACGTGTTGCGCAAAGGCAGTGAACATCTGCTCCGCGACGGTGAAGCGTTCCAAGTACTGCTCCAGGTCCTGGCCTATCTCGGGGTGCGCAGCGGCATAGCTTTCGCAAAAGGTGTAGAAGAGCCGCTCCTCGGCAAAGTAGAGGCGGCGGAAGGAGGCGGAAAGCTGGCGTCCTTCAGGTGCGACCATCACATCGGGGGTGATGCCACCGCCGCCGTACACGGTCCTGCCCAAGGAGGTCTGGAATGCCGGACGCGGGGGCTCTTCTTCCGGCGGCGTCTGGTCCTGGTAGCCGGCCTCGGCAAAGTATTCCTGGCGGCTCCGTTTGGCGAACTCGCGCTGAATGAGGCGGCCGCTGGGGGTGTAGTAGCGGGCGGTGGTCACCAACAGGGCCGAGCCGTCCTGGAAGGGGAACTGCGTCTGCACCAGCCCTTTGCCAAAGCTGGTCTGGCCGACGAGGAGCGCGCGGTCCCAGTCTTGCAAGGCGCCGGCGACTATCTCAGCACCGCTGGCCGAGGCATGGTCGATGAGCACCACCATGGGGATGATGGGAAAGGTCGCCTGGTCGGTGGCGATGAATTCCTGGCGGGAGGAGCTGACGCGTCCGCGCGTGAAGACGATGATTTTGCCGCCGGGCAAGAAGCGGTCGGCAACCTCCTCGGCTGCCTGCAGGTAGCCGCCAGCATTGCCGCGCAGGTCGAGGATCAAGCGCTTCATCCCCTGGCCGTACAGGGTGCGCAGCGCGTTGTCCAGCTCGGTGACCGTGGAGCCGGTGAAGCGGGCAATGCGCACGTACCCCACCTCCGGTCGCAGCAGGAAGGCGTCCGGCACGCTGGCTAAGGTGATCTGGCGCCGGACGAGCGTAAAGTCGCGGGGGCGATCCCACCCCTGCCGTTCCACGCTCACCGTCACCGTGCTGCCGGCCGGCCCCATGAGCTTCAGCGGCACCTCCTCGCGCTTGATGCCCACCACTGACTCGCCATTGACCTTGACGATGCGATCGCCGGGCAAAAGGCCGGCGGCGCAGGCCGGGCCGTCCTCGTTGACGCTGAGCACGGTGATCTTGTTGCGGATGATGTCGTAGCTGATGCCAATGCCGTGGTAGCCTTCAAAGTCCACTCGCCATTTGCCAAAGTCCTCTTTGGTGAGATAGACCGTGTGCGGGTCCAAACTGGCCAGCATCCCCTTGATGGCGTCCTCCACCAGCTGGCCCGGGTCGACTTCGTCCACGTAGTAGCGCTGTACCTTATCGAGAACCATGGTGAGGATTTTGGTCTTGACGTACAGGTTTTGCGCCACCTGGGAGACGGTGGAAAAGAATGGCCCGGCTAAGACGGTTAGGGTCACCGCTACGAGGAGGGACAAAGCTGCTAAGGTAATCTTCACCCGAGGACGCATGGCATCGCCTTTTGGAATTGAGGTCGCAGATTGCTCTGAGCTAATATACTGGAACTTGAGGGAAATTTCAAGCTCTTTGTGCCCTGGGCCTTCTCGCCATGGCCGCTAAGCTATCGCCACGCCACGTGCGCGAAGGAGGCAAAGGCCGCCATGGGCCACTTGAAAGAGCTACCTCACTACGTGCGCCAAGGGGCCGCAAAGGGCGCCACGGGGCATTTGAAAGTCCCAGCCCCGGTCTTCGTTTTTCTCTGAAGACTCTTGGCGTTCTTTGCGTGATCTGTGAAAAAAGGTTGACAATGTCGCGGAAATTAGCTATAATTGGCAAGCACAATTGCTCCCTTTAAGCCAATCCCGTGAGATCGGCAAGGGCCTGGGTGAAGCTTGCAAAGCCTTGTTGCGTTCTCGCCGAGGCTTTTTTTGTGCGCAGGAAGGGAAGATGCCGGAACAAAAGGTCAAAGCGGAGCTCATCGACGAGCAGGGGCTGGAGCGCACCATCACGCGGTTAGCGCACGAGATCTTGGAGCGCAATCGCGGTACGGAAAAGTTAGCGGTGGTGGGCATCCGCACGCGTGGTGCCCCCTTGGCGGCACGCATCGTGCGCAAGATCGAGGCGCTGGAGGGCAAGCGCATCCCCTTGGGCACGCTGGACATCACCATGTACCGCGACGACTTTCGCCGCAAGATCCCCATGGTGCGCGGCACCGACATCCCCTTCGAGATCGACGACATGAACGTGGTGCTGGTGGACGATGTGCTCTACACCGGGCGCACGGCGCGCGCCGCTTTGGACGCGCTCATGGACTTTGGCCGGCCGGCCACGGTACAGTTAGCCGTGCTGGTGGACCGCGGCCACCGCGAACTTCCCATTCGCGCAGACTATGTGGGCAAGAACGTGCCCACCTCCATCGGCGAGGAGGTGCAGGTGCGCCTCAAGGAACAGGACGGTGAGGACTGCGTGCTGTTGATTGCGGCCGAGGAGGGGAAATAGATGGAGTTCCGCCGCAAGCATCTTCTGGAACTCCAAGGGATGAGCCGCGAGGAGCTCACCCTCATCTTGGACACAGCCGAGACCTTCCGCGAAGTGTTAGAGCGCCCCATTCCCAAGGTGCCCACGCTGCGCGCCGTCACGGTGGCCAACGTCTTCTTCGAGCCCTCTACGCGCACGCGACTTTCCTTTGAGCTGGCGGAAAAGCGCCTTTCCGCAGACTTGGTCAGCTTCTCGGCAGCTACCTCTTCGGTGCTCAAGGGCGAGACCCTGAAGGACACGGCACGCAATATCGAGGCCATGAAGGTGGACATGGTAGTCATTCGCCACAGCGCAGCCGGGGCCCCGCACTTCTTGAGCCGTTGCTTGGCGGCCTCGGTCATCAATGCGGGCGACGGTTGTCATGAGCACCCCACGCAGGGGCTTCTGGACATGATGACCCTGCGCCACAAGTTCGGCCGGTTGGAGGGGCTAAAAGTCGCCATTGTCGGGGATATCGAACACAGCCGGGTGGCGCGCTCCAATCTGCATGGGCTGCGCACCATGGGCGCGGAGGTGCTCCTGTGCGGGCCTTCCACGTTGATGCCGGTGGAGGCGGAGCGCTGGGGAGTGGCGGTCACCCACGACCTGGATGAGGCCATCGCCTGGGCGGATGCGCTCAACGTGCTGCGCATTCAGCGCGAGCGCCAGGCTGCCGGGCTCTTCCCTTCGCTGCGCGAGTACCACGCACGCTTCGGCGTGACCAGGCGCCGGCTGGAACGCGCGGGCAAGGAGGTCACCATCCTGCATCCGGGTCCCATCAACCGCGGCGTAGAAATCGAAAGCGACTTGGCCGATAGCGAGTTCTCCGTGATCCTTGACCAGGTGACCAACGGCGTGGCCGTGCGCATGGCTGTGCTCTACCTGCTGGCCGGTGCACAGGGTGCGCTCCAAGGTTCATGACAGCACGAGGCACAACGTGAACCAGCCGAAACCTGCACAGAAAGTCTTGTTCAAAGGCGGCTCCCTGCTCGACCTGGACACGGGTAAAGAGACCCCTGAGGACATCCTCATCGTCGACGGGCGCATTGCCGAATTGGGCAAGGTGGAGATCGCTTCGTTCGACGGCGAGGTGATCGACGTCAGTGGCGCGGTTGTCGTTCCCGGGCTCATGGACATGCACGTGCACCTGCGCGAGCCAGGGCGCGAGGACGAAGAGACCGTGGAGACAGGCTGTCGAGCAGCCATGGCCGGCGGTTTCACCGCCGTCTGCCCCATGCCCAATACCGAACCCCCTGCCGACAAGCGGGAGGTGCTGGACTTTCTCAAGGAGCGAGCCGCTGGCCAGCTCGTGGAGCTTTTCCCCATCGCAGCCGTGTCCAAGGGGCGCAAGGGGGAAGAGATCGCGGAAATGGGCGAACTGGTGGAAGCGGGAGCCGTGGCCTTTTCTGATGACGGCGACCCTGTGCACAATGCCGCAGTGATGCGCCGGGCCTTGGAGTACGCCAGCATGTTCGGCCGGCCGGTCATCGACCACTGCCAGGAGTTGACTCTCAGCGCAGGCGGGGTGATGAACGAGGGCTTTGTCTCCACCAACTTGGGTCTGCCCGGCATGCCGGCCATTGCCGAGGAGATTATGGTGGCGCGGGACCTGTTCCTGGCCAAGTACACCGGTGGCAAATTGCACATCGCCCATGTCTCTACAGCCGGGGCAGTGGAGCTCATTCGCCGCGCGCGGGCTGAGGGCGTGCAGGTGACCTGCGAGGTGACACCCCATCACCTGACCTTGACCGACGAGGCGGTGGTTGGCTTCGACACCAACACCAAGATGAATCCGCCGCTGCGCACGGCTGCAGACGTGGAGGCCTTGCGGGCTGGGCTGCGCGATGGCACCATCCAGGTCATCGCCTCCGACCATGCCCCGCATGCCATCGAAGAGAAGGAGGTGGAATGCGCGGCGGCCCCGTTCGGCATCATCGGACTGGAGACGAGCCTCGGGCTGGTGCTGCGCGAACTGGTGGATGGCAAGGTGTTGAGCCTCGCCCAGGCGCTAAGGGCCATGACCGTAGGGCCGCGCGCCGCTTTGGGCCTTGAGCAGGTGAAGATCGCCAAGGGGGCAATGGCAAACCTGAGCTTCATCGACCCGCGGGCCGAGTGGGTGGTGGATCGCAGTCGCCTGCACTCCAAGTGTCGGAACACCCCGTTCCACGGCTGGAAGTTGCGGGGACTGGTGCTTGCCCTGTGCAACAAGGGGCTGTTTTGGTGCGCGGGGGGTTAGGAGAACAGCGAGCCCGCAGGGAACCCGCAGAAAACGAAAAAACATCTTGCTTCTTTGCAGCATTTTTGATACCTTTCCAAGCTCTTTGAACAGGGAGGAGGTAGCAAGGCTTGAAAACATTCGTACCGAAAAAGAAGGACATCGAGCAGAAGTGGTACCTGGTGGATGCGTCCGACCAGGTGCTGGGACGTCTGGCGAGCAGGATCGCACGCGTGTTGCGTGGCAAGCACAAGCCCATCTACACCCCGCACATGGATGTGGGCGATTTTGTCGTGGTGGTCAACGCCGCCCAGGTCAAGGTGACGGGCAAGAAGACCGAACAGAAGCGCTACTACCGTTACACCGGCTACCCAGGTGGCTTGCGCGTTGAGCAATATCACAAGCTCATGCGCGAGAAGCCGGAGCGGGTGTTGCGCCACGCGGTATGGGGGATGTTGCCGCACAACAGCCTGGGCAGGAAGCTCCTCAAGAAGCTGAAAATCTACCCTGGGCCGGAGCATCCACACCAGGCCCAGCAGCCGGAACCGCTGCCGCTCTCAGTGCGATAGCCGGCGCCGTTAGGATTGTGTCGGGACTTGTTCTTTGATAGGGAAGGTAGCCCAAGGGGTGAAAGAGGGGCGCAGCAGCGTTTCGTGGGGGAAAGCGAGCTCCACCTGAAGAAGAGCCAGCTTGCTTCCACGGGTGCGGTGGGACCTTCACTGGACCAGGACAGCAGCGACCGGAACGGGGTCTTTTCCCAGTTTATGGACCGGCGTGGGGCGCGCTCCAAGGGCGGCGAAAACGTGGAGGAGTTGCGCCTGGAGCGAAGAGGGCGAGATTGCTCGTTGACGGCACTGCCCTTGCGAGCGGTCTGGACCCCGCCGACCTCTTTCCCGCGCAGTGTTGCCCGATTCTTGAGAGAAGTTCGAAATAGAGGGGAGTATCCCTGCGTTGTGTTGGTCGCAATGGGCTGCGTGCTGCGCCGCAGGACAACTCACGAGGCGGCGCTCTCTGGGTCTGTGACAATCTGTTGTACCTCCTTGCTATCAATTGGTCGGACATTTCGCTCCCGGTGGCGCGGAGCGCATCCATGTTTGGGCTGCTGCACCGGACTGAGGGTGCTGATGCCATAGAGCTGCAGGTCGCAGAATAGGACGCTGCGCCACTTCAGAACATGAATCGCGGTAGGCGACAACAAGCAGCCAAGGGGGCGATGGTGTGGGAGCCGCCAAGGTCCCACGGCGAAGCGAGCAAGAGGCGCATGGGGATGGGAGAGGGCAGTGTAAGTTTACGTGCCTCTGGCTTTCTCCCAAGGGAACGGGGGTGGATTGTTGCGTACTGAAAGTACTCGAATGTTGCTACCTTGACCTGATGAGAGTGGCGCCTGGGAATGCTCTCCGGCGCGCTCAAGGACTGTGGTATCCTCCGAGATCGGGAGTGTTGAACGAACATGGTAACCAAGACTGTACACTATCAGGCAGTGGGAAGACGCAAAGACGCAGTCGCGCGCGTGCGGCTGATGCCCGGCAAGGGGCAGATGGTCGTCAACGGCAGGCCGCTCTTGGACTACTTCAAGCGGGAGACGCTGAAGATGATCATCGAGCAGCCGCTCCAGATTACCAACACCTTGGGCAAATTCGACATCATCGCCCGCGTGGATGGCGGGGGACTTTCCGGCCAGGCTGGGGCAGTGCGCTTGGGGATTTCCCGGGCGCTGGTCAAAGCCGATGAGACGTTGCGGCCGACCCTGCGCAGCCAGGGCTTCCTGACCCGCGACCCGCGCATGGTCGAGCGCAAGAAGTACGGTCAGCCGGGCGCGCGCAAGCGTTTCCAGTTCTCCAAGCGATAACCATCTGCCGACGTTATCACGCACACCTCTCTATGCCCTGAGGGGTGCCGCTATGTGCGGTTCTTAGGGGCCCGAGGAGAGGTGGAGGTTGAACCCCAACATGAGGTGAATTGCATGGCACAGGTGACTCTCCAAGACCTCCTGGTGGCCGGCTGTCATTTTGGCCACCTCACCCGCCGCTGGAACCCGAAGATGAAAAAGTTCATCTTCATGGAACGCAGCGGCATCCACATCATTGACCTGAAAAAGACCGAGGCCTGTCTGAAGCGCGCCTGCGAAGAGGTGGCGCGCATCGTGCGTGGCGGCGAAAAGATCCTCTTTGTGGGCACCAAGAAGCAGGCCAAGGACATTGTCCGCGCCGAGGCGGAGCGCTGCGGGCAGTTCTTCGTGACCGAACGCTGGCTGGGTGGCACCCTCACCAACTTTGTCACCATTAAGAAGAGCGCCAAGCGCCTCAAGGCGCTGGAGAAGATGGCCACCGACGGCACCTACGACCGCCTGTCCAAGAAGGAGATCCTCGCCCGGGAAAGGGAACGGGAGAAGCTCCTCAAGGCCATTGGCGGCATTGCCGACATGACCAGGGTGCCCGGTGCGCTCTATGTGGTGGACACCAAGAAGGAGGCCATTGCGGTGGCGGAGGCGAACCGCCTGAACATCCCCGTCATCGCCATTCTGGATACCAACGCTGACCCAGATCCCATCGATTTTCCGATCCCGGCCAACGATGATGCGTTCAAGTCCATCAGCCTGATTACGCGCGCCATTGCCGATGCCATTATCGAGGCGCAAGAAGGGACGGCGCTGGTACCGCCGGCAGCAGAGGAGGAAGAGCAGGTGGGCGAGCCGCCAGTCCCGGAAGAACACGTTGCCCCGGATGCCGCTGAATGGGAAGATCTGAGCAAGGAATAGCCTAGGGAAGGAGCGAAGATATGGACGTACCGGCTGCGCAGGTAAAGGCTTTGCGTGAAAAGACTGGCGCCGGCTTTATGGATTGCAAGAAGGCACTGGCAGAAACGCAGGGGGATGTTGAAAAAGCGATAGAGGTGTTGCGCAAGAAGGGCATCGCCACCGCCCAGAAGAAGGCTGGTCGCGAGGCACGCGAAGGAGTCATCGAGTCCTACATCCACCCTGGCAGCCGTCTGGGGGTACTGCTGGAGCTCAATTGCGAGACCGACTTTGTCGCCAAGACCGACCAGTTCAAGACGCTGGCACGCGACTTAGCCATGCAGGTGGCGGCCGCCAACCCCAGAGTGGTGCGCCGCGAGGAGCTGCCGGCAGAGGTTATCGAGAAGGAGCTGGAAATCTACCGCACGCAGGCGCGCAACGAAGGCAAGCCGGAGCAGGTGGTGGAACGCATCGCCCAGGGCAAGTTGGAAAAGTTCTATCAGGAAGTCTGTCTCTTGGAGCAGAGCTTCATCAGAGACCCGAACAAGTCGGTCAATGACCTCATCACCGAGTACATTGCCAAGTTGGGCGAGAACATCGTGGTGAGGCGTTTTGTTCGCTTCCAGCTTGGCGAGTAGGGGAGTGCGGTGCCGCTGGTGGAGCTAATGCCAGCGGCTCTTTCGTAAAGTAGAGCGTACCGAGGCAATTCGTGCAAGAACCCGTGTACAAGCGCATCTTGGTGAAGCTGAGCGGCGAGGCCCTCATGGGCCAGCAGGGACTCGGTATCGATCCGGCAGTGGTCAGCACCATGGCAGACGAAATCCGCGTGGTGCGAGAACACGGCGTGCAGGTGGGTGTGGTGGTCGGCGGTGGTAACATCTTCCGGGGCTTGTCGGCCAGCGCGCGCGGCATGGACCGCGTGACCGCCGACTACATGGGCATGCTGGCCACGGTGATCAATGCCCTGGCCTTGCAGGATTACCTGGAGCGCAAAGGGGTGCCCACGCGGGTGCTCACGGCCATCAAGATGGAGGCAGTGGCCGAGCCTTTCATCCGGCGTCGCGCCATCCGGCATCTGGAAAAGGGGCGCGTGGTCATCTTTGCCGCCGGCACAGGGAGCCCTTTCTTTACCACCGACACCACTGCCGCTCTGCGCGCGGTGGAGATCGATGCCGAAGTCATTCTCAAGGCCACCAAGGTCGATGGCGTCTACGACGCCGACCCGATGAAGCACCAAGACGCCACCATGTTCGATGCCATCAGCTACATGGATGTGGTGCGCAAGGGGCTCAAGGTGATGGACGCCACCGCGGTCACCTTGTGCATGGACAATAAACTGCCCATTATCGTCTTCAACCTCAACAAGCCTGGTAACCTGTTGCGCGTGGTGTTGGGTGAAAAGGTTGGAACGAAAGTGAGTGGTGAGAGCAATGGCTGACAACAAACCGGAAATGATCCTCCAGGACGCCAAGCGGCGCATGCGCGCCACTGTGGAGAGCATCAGTGCGGAGCTGGCCAAGATTCGCACGGGCAAGGCCTCGGCCGCCTTGCTGGATGCGGTGCGCGTGGAGTACTACGGGGCGCAGGTGCCCATCAAGCAGGTGGCCAATATCGGTGTGCCCGAGCCGCGCCTGATCACCATCCAGCCCTGGGACCGCACGGTCATCGGCGCCATCGAAAAGGCCATCCTGAAGGCTGACCTGGGGCTGAATCCCATCAACGACGGCCACCTCATTCGCCTGCCCATCCCGGAACTCACCGAGGAGCGGCGCAGGGAGCTGGTCAAGGTCTGCAAGAAGATCGCCGAAGAGGGTCGTATTGCCGCGCGCAACGTGCGCCGCGACGCCAACGACAAGCTGAAGTTGGCCGAGAAGAATCATGAGATCTCTGAGGACGACTCTCACCGCTACCAGGAGAAGGTGCAGGAGCTGACCGACGAGATCATCAAAGAGATCGACCAGCTTCTCGAGAAGAAGGAAGCCGAGATCATGGAGGAGTAGGGGCTCGCGTGGCGAGACCGAGAGGGCTATGGGCACGGCCGTCGGAGAACACCGGCGGCCGTTTTGCCTGGAGCCGGGCCGAATTTGTGCAGCAGAGGTGAACGTGGGCAAAGAGACAATGACACCGCGCGAGAGGTGGCTCGCGGTGCTCAAACGTCAGAAGCCAGACCGTGCTCCCATGGACTACTGGGCCACGCCGGAGACCACGGAGCGCCTCATGCGTCACCTGGGGTGCAGCAGCAGAGAGGAGCTCTTTGCGCGCCTGCACATCGATGCCCCGGTGCGGCTGACTCCCCGCTACGTCGGGGTTGCCCTGCCGCCGGACACTGACGTGTTCGGCTGCCGCTTCCGCACGGTGGATTACGGCACCGGCACCTACAGCGAGTGCATCCACCACCCTTTGGCGGATTTCCGCTCGGCGGCCGAGATCGAACGCAACTACACTTGGCCGAGCGCCGACTGGTGGGACTATGCCGACATCAAGAAGCAGGCCAAAGAGAACGCCCGCTGGCCCTTGGCTGGCGGCCTGTACGAGCCCTTTTTGACCTACAAATACCTGCGCGGTGACGTGCAGGCGTTCATCGACCTGCTGGAAAACCCGGAGATGGTGCACTACTGTCTGGACCATCTGCTGGAGCTCTCTTACCAGGAAGCGATGCGCATCTACGAGCAGGCGCCAGGCCAGGTGACCTATACCTACGTGGCCGAAGACATGGGCGGCCAGAACGACCTGCTTTTCTCGCCGGAGGTCATCCGAGAGTTCTTTCTCCCCAGAATGAAGAAGATGATCGACCTTGCCCACCAGGCGGGGGCGTTCGTCTTTCACCACAATGATGGGGCCATTCGGCGCATCATTCCTGACATGATCGAGGCGGGCATCGATATCCTCAACCCCCTGCAGTGGCGCACCCCGGGCATGAAACGCGAGGGCCTGAAGCGCGACTTTGGCCGGAAGGTGGTGCTGCACGGCGGCGTAGACAACCAACACACGCTGCCATTTGGCACGGTGGAAGAGGTGCGGCAGGAGGTGGTGGACAACCTGCGGATCTTGGGTGAAGGCGGCGGCTACATCTTGGCGCCGTGCCACAACATCCAGCCCATCACGCCACCGGAGAACATCGTGGCGATGTACCAGGCCGGGCTTGAATACGGGTGGCAGTGAGCCTCAAGAGCACAGCCTGGCAAGTGCGTGGCCGGGGTCATGGGGAATGGCGACGGGCGGAGCCCGCTGTCTTGCAGCCTTTTCCGGCCGTGCGTCCGGCCAGCTCGGCAAGAGAGACCCTTCTTGTCCTCAATAGCAGCGTTATCAGTCGTTAGCTCCCAGCCATCCGGCAAGCAAGATAGCCACAGCTCCACCCATTCGGCTGCTGTCGAAGTTATTCCCTCCCCGTGCTGTTCCCCGACCCCGTCCGTCTACTCGACCAGCTGCGGGAACTCGGTGATGCGGATGTTGCTGCAGCCGTAGGGGATCAAAGTGACATCCTCGAGCGGCTGCTCGGAATGCACTGGGCTTGGCGGTGTTTCACCTGCCCAGCCGTGTTGCAGCTTCCAGTTGGGGAGTCGTCTCCCCTTCGCCTTGGCCACAATGCCTGCCCCTTGCGGCGAAAAGGGCGGCGAGCCCACCGGGCGCTCTTCGAAGGACAGGGAGTGCTCCGGGTTAGCGGCATCTACCCGCAAGGCATAGTTCCACGGCGTGGTAGGACGGACCTCCCAGTCGGCGTGCGGCGGCTGCCGATACGGCTTGTCTTGATTCACCTGCTGCCACTCCTCGCCAATCAGCAAGGAGAACACCAGCGGACCGCGCACGATGGCGACGGCGTCGTTGTAGCGCTGCTCCACGCGAGGCCGCATGGGGAGTTCCAGGGTCAGGCGAGTGCTGCCTCGCCATTCCCGTTCGATTTTGGCAAAGCTCCCCGGGCGCAGGGGCGAAGAAACCAGTCCTGGCACATCCACCTTTGCCCCCTCGGCCCACGCCGGGATGCGCAACCAGAGAGGGAAACGCACCGGCTCTTTGCTGTCGATGACAAACGACAGCTGCTCCCGGAAGGGATAATCGGTCTCCAAGGTCACGGTGACCGGCTTGCCCTTGACTTGTGCGACCACGGCGCTCGGGGCGTAGGCCACCGCGGCCAGCCCTTGGTCAGGGGTGCGCATCCACAGGTGGGCCGCCAACTTTGGCCACCCCTGGTGCATGTTGGCCGTGCAGCAGCCAAAGTTCGGCTCCAGGCCGTAGATGTTCGACTCTGGCCCGTTCGTGGTCCAGAGATGCTCCTCGTTGATGGTGCATTGCACTTGGTTGACCTGTTGGTCGTACTGGTGGGCCCACATGTCCGGCGAGAAGGTCGCCGGCAGCGCGTTGAAGGCGATTCTCTCCAAGCGGTCGGCGAGCGCCGCCTCCCCTAAGATGGACACCAGCTGTTCCAACGAGTACATCATCTCCACCACGGCGCACAGCTCAGTGCCTTGCAGGGGATTCTTGCCCGCCAGGCATTCGTCGCCGCTGAACATGCCGTTCACCTGCCCATGGTAGCGGTCCAGCAGGGCGATCATCTCCGCAGGGAAGTGCCTGTCCTGGGGCGCGCCGCTCAGTTGCCACCAGAGGGCTCCCGACTTGACGGCCATGGCGGTGTTCACCACGTGCTTGGTCCATTTCCACAGGCCGCGACGCGGCGTAGGGACGGTCACGTCCTCCTGGCGGTAGAAGCTTGGATAGTCAAACCCCTGCTCGTGGTGGAGGCGGGCCAGGTCGAGGAGCCACACCTCGCCCGTGTGGCGATAGGCGTAGTAGACGGCAATGAGGTCCTCGAACCAGCGGAACTTGCCCCAGTTGAACAGGGGATAGTGGCGCAGGTGCTGGTCCATGGCTTTCAGGCAGCGCAGCACTGCCTGCAGGGCACGGTCGTCACCGGTGAGCTCGTGGTAGTGGACGAGCACCTTGTTCATCAGGAAAAATGCCCAGATGTCGTACTGTTTTGTGGCGCTCTGGTCCGGGGGCACATAGGTGCCGTACCAGCCGTCCTCGCGTTGGCCGGCGAGGATCTGCTCGATGCGGGCGGTCGCTTTCTCTTTGAGCGTCGCGTCCTCCAAGAGCCAGGCCAGGGGGATGAGACCGTCCAGCCAGTAGGGGGCGCGTTCCCAGCCTTCGGCGTCGCCGCCGAACCATTTGCTGTGGGCCACATCGGGCCAGAATTCGTCCAGGTGGCCAGTCAGGCCTTCGGCCTGGATGCGCAGCTGAGCGCGCAACCAACCCAGAGGGCGAATGGCCGAGGCAGGCAGGGGGGTCAGGAGCGGCGGGCGCAGGCCCTTACCTCGCGGCGCGCGCCAGGGAACCCGTGCCCGTGGCGCCGAAAAGCTTTCCCCTATAGCAGGCACGAGAAGCGTTGTCAAGGCCCCTGCTCCCATGGAGGTCATGAAGCCGCGCCTGTTCACAAGCATTGCCGTCTTTCCTCCTTTCTGTCACCGTGCATCAACCTCTTGGGCAAGATGGGATTGCCCGCTCACTGTGCGCTGTAGTAGCTGATCATGCGCGAGATAGCTCGCTGGCACACCCTGCAGAACTGGTCGTCTGGACTGGAAATCATCAGGCAGTAGACCATCGGCCGATAGAGGCCCTTGGAGGCGTACCCCGCGCCTTCGAACACGCCCACTTTGTCCCGAAGGTGGGCGTGTTCCTTGCGCACCTCCTCGATCTGCGCGTCCAGACGAGTTGTCGTCTTGCGATACTTCGCGCGGATCTTGTCCAGCTGCGCCTGGCTGGCCCCTGACTTGCTTGCGTGTTCCAGCTCCTGCGCCATGGCCCGGTTTGCCTTTTGCCGCTCCGCCTGCAGGCTGTCCAGGCGCTCCTTGCCCCAGTCCGTGGGCAGCGGCAGACCCGGCGACACCAGGTCTTTCCACTTCAAGAGCTCTGGGTTCAGGAAAGCGGTGATGTTCGGCTCCAAGGGTTCCACTCCCGGTGGGTAAAACTCGTTGTAGGCCACCTCGGAGGCGTAGTATTCGTCGGCAAGGCCGGCAAAGGAGTGGCCCAGCTCGTGCAGGAACACCCGCTTGCTGGCAGGGTTGTCCACCGTGGTGATGCAATAGTCGTTGTAGATGCCGCCCCCGCCGTAGCGCACGCTGTTGACGAGCACGACGATGGCGTCGTAGGGCACCTGGCTGGCGGTGGCGCGCAGCTGCCAGTTCTCCTCGGTGAGCATGTAGCGGTCCAGGTCAAAGGCGTTGAAGGAGGCGTTAAAGGCAGTGCGCTTGAAGGAGCCTTGCCTGGGTTCGTCCATCCCCGACTCCGGCGAAGGCTTGAACAGGCCGCGCACATTGATTTTGTCGGTGTGTTCGGCATAGGGTGGCGTGGCAAAGAGGTAGCCGATGAACCGGTCCACGTCCTTTGTGAACTTGTCTCGCTCCGCCGCCGTGTACCCCTCGGCGACAAAGACAAGGTCGACTGCCCCCTGGGGAGGGCCGACCACGTGCGCCTCGTACACTTCCGCGTCGCCCGGAGCGCTCTCCCGGACGATGTGGTAGTCATTGGGATCAATGAAGGTCGTGAAGAGGACGTCGGGGGCGTTCTGCTTATCCCGTGCCTCGATGGCCAGGAGCACCGGGTACTTAGGGTACGGCACGCGCAGCGCGCGTTGAAAGACCCGCTTGGTGTGCTGCAAAGCAGGGGTGGTGGTCTTGTATTCGCCGAACATGCAGTCGAAGCCGCGCGAGTAGATGAGGCAATTGCTGGCCACGTCGTAAAGCTTCACCGTGTAGCGACCGTTGTTGAAGGGGTCGAGGAGCTGGGTTCTGGTCTCTGGCCAGGTAGGTTCCTCGCAGAGGCGGTGGACGGTAATGAACTCCTCGTGCGCATCGCCCACCTGGCAGAGCTCTACGCGCAAGGCCTTGTCGATGAAGAATTGCTCGAAGGTGGGCGCAACTTGCCCACTGCCCACTGACACCAGAAAGAGAAGGCTGCTCAGCACCACGATCACTCGTGTGCACATAACCAGTTCCTCCTTCGCTACCTTGCAGGCCTGCAGGGTCATGTGCTCGCTGTGCGTAGGGGCGCAGGGAGGTTGAGGTAAAGCTCCCGGACGAGCTCGTGAAGACGCGTGGCGAACGGGGCCACCTCCGCTTCGGCGTAGCCGTTGCCTTCGTAGTACTGGACCGGGCCGATTGAGATGAGGCGCCGGAAAGGATGCACGGCAATCGGCACCACCGGCAGGGACAGGCCGGTGCGCTCCCGAAACATTTGGCACAGGTGGACAAAGCCGAATTTGAATGGGTACATCATCGTGGTGGGATCCATGGACAGGGCAGGGTCCTCCGGGAAGATCAGGATGTTCCTGCCGTGGAAGAGGAGCGAAAGGCTGCGTCGGAATGCTGCCCCCGTCCAGGTGCTGTGCGTTTCCACTGCCACACAGCCCAAGTTGCGCAGAAGTGGCACGGTGATGGTGCTGATGAGCTTGGCGAGCAAGCGACCGAAGTAGCCCTCTAAGTGCAGGGTCGGCTGGACGAATTGTTGCAGGAGGTAGGCTGGCGAACGGCGGCGATCCCTGAGGTCGGCAATCACCCAGGGATGGAAACGTACAGGGAGGGAGAAGAAGAGCATGATGGGACCGGTGCTGCCCACATGGTTTGCCACCAGGAGCGCAGGCCCGCTGGCGGGCAGGTTGGACAGGCCGACCACCTCATAACGAAACAAACAGCGCAACAGGCGCAGCGTCTTGTACAGGGCGTCGGACAATCAGCGTCCTTTCATTGGTAGAACGTTCGGCACTTCTCCATCGTCGTTTCCTCATTCTGCACAGCCACCACCGGCGTGCATATGTTAAGAAAAAAAGCGGACAGACGCAAGCAAATTCTGCGGGCGCGGGCGCCGTCGACGGGGAACTTTCCCTTGACTGGGAATCAGATTTTGCTTACCTTTGAGCCATAATTGGCGGGGTAACGATGGAGCAGAGGAAGTTGGCAGTGTCCGGCGACGACAAGGGGCGCACAAATGGCGTTGACAGCGTTGCGGCGCGCAAAGCGGACCACTTGGAGATCTGCTTGTCACAGGACGTGAGTTTCCGTGCGCTCACCACCGGGTTTGAGCAGATTCAGCTCCTGCACTGTGCGCTGCCTGAGGTGGCCTTAGAGAGGGTGGACACCGGTACCACCTTTCTCGGCAGGGCACTCTCCATGCCGCTGATGATTACCGGCATGACCGGCGGCTTTGCCCAGGCCGAAGAAGTGAACACGCGCCTTGCCCAGGCCTGCAAGAGCCAGCGCGTAGCCCTTGGCTTGGGCAGCCAACGGCAGCTCTTAGAGAACCAGCAGCACGTGCGCAGTTTCAGTGCGGTGCGCGAGGTGGCGCCGGATATTCCGTTGGTCGGGAACATCGGCGTGGCGCAGGTGGCGCAGAGGGGAGGACTTGGCGCAGTTGAGCGGATCATGCGCATGGTGGAGGTGGATGCCTTGGCCGTCCACCTCAACCCATTGCACGAGGCGCTGCAACCGGAGGGAGACACAGACTTTGGCGGCGTGCTGGCGGCCTTGCAGCAGCTTGTGGAGGAACTGCCGGTGCCGGTGATTGTCAAAGAGACCGGCGCAGGCATCTCCAAGGAAGTGGCGCAGCGCTTGGCAGACATTGGGGTGCGCTACATTGACGTCAGCGGGGCAGGTGGTACCTCGTGGGCTGCCGTGGAATACTACCGCGGGGCAGATCCTCGCCTTGCGGAGAAATTCTGGGACTGGGGCATTCCCACTGCCTTGTGTTTGCAGGAGCTCCGTTCCATTCCCGGCCTGCATCTCCTTGCCTCTGGCGGCGTCCGCGACGGGCTGGATGTGGCCAAGGCCTTGGCGCTTGGCGCCGAGATGGCCGGAGCTGCCGCACCCTTCCTGAGGGCTCTGTTCGGGAAGGAGGGGCCGACCGTCGAGGAGCTCATCTCCCAATGGCGCGAAGAGTTCCGCCTGGCTATGTTTCTGACCGGGTGTGCCGAGGTTGACCGGCTGCGCGAGGTGCGCTACTTCCTCAAAGGCCGATTCATGGAGGGCTGCTGAGGGTGGGAGTCCTCGAGGAGAAGGCCCGGGAACTGCGTGCCTTGTTAGCAAGGCCGCTGGCGGAAATCTGTGCACCGCAGGAACCGGGACTTCTCTACGAGCCAATGCGCTACCTGATCGACAGCGGCGGCAAGAGGATTCGCCCGTTGTTGGTCCTCCTTTCTGCGGAGGCGGTGGGCGGCCAGGTGGCAGCGGCCGTGCCGGCAGCAGTGGCGGTGGAGCTTCTGCACACCTTTACCCTGGTCCATGACGACATCATGGACCATGACGATACGCGGCGCGGTCGCCCCACCGTGCACGTCAAATGGGATGTGGGCACGGCCATACTGGCCGGAGACGGCCTGGTGGGCCTGTCCTATCGTGCGCTCCTCAGTCCGCCTTTGCCGCATCTGGCAGAGATGGCGCGGGTGTTCACGCAGGGGATCGTGGAAGTGTGCGAAGGCCAAGCTCTCGACAAGGAGTTTGAGTCCCGCCCGGCGGTGAGCATGGACGACTATCTGCTCATGGTTCGCAAAAAGACTGCGTGCCTACTGGCAACCTCGTGCGAACTGGGTGGACTGGCCGGCGGAGGGAGCAAAACAGAGGTGGCGGCGCTGCGCGAGTATGGCACTCATTTGGGCATCGCTTTTCAGGTGCAGGACGATTTGCTCGACCTTCTTTCGCCGGCGGCAGTCTCTGGAAAGCCGCGTGGGAGCGATCTGACGCAGGGGAAGAAGACCTTTCTGGTCGTGGCTGCGCAGCCCCTCATGTCCTCCGAACAGCGGGAGTGGCTCATGGCCCACTTCGGGAGGCCTCTGACCGGCGAGGAGTTGGATAGGGTGGAGGAGTTGTTCCGGAGATTGGGCGTCATTGCTCAAGCGGAGGCGTTGGTCCCAGCGGAGCTGCAGGCAGCGCGGGAGGCACTCTCCTCCTTGCGACCCTGTCCGGCGGTGGAGGCCCTTGCGGAGCTGAGCGAGCAGCTGGTGGCCCGGGTTGCATGACAGGCTGGGCTCGGTACCCAAGCTCGCGCAGTTTTGCGATTGATTCTTAGGCCGGAATTGCGTATAATTCAAGAGGCTGTTTGCGCGCAATGGCACCCCCTTCACAAGAAGTGTTGTTGATTTGTCTCATCGGGGGCGTGGTCGCCAGCGACACCACCGCTGCCTTCCAGGTGCTGATTTCCCATCCGCTGGTGGCATGCACGTTGGCTGGGCTTGTGCTCCACGACGTACCGATGGGGCTGACCATAGGCATACTGCTTGAGCTGCTCTGGCTGGCTGAAGTGCCGGTGGGCGGGGTGCGCGTCAGTGAGGGGAACGTGGGTGCCCTGGTGAGCGCCAGTGTGGCCATCTGGCTTGGTCGGGCGAGCAATCGTCCGGACGTGCAGCTCTTTGCGGCCGTCGCCTGGGGCGTGATGGTAGCCGTTATTGGCGGGTCCGTGGTTACCGGCTGCAGGCGTGCCAACGTCCTTCTCCTGCATCGGGCCGATGCTGCGGCGGCGCGCGGCGATGTGGCCGGGGTGGCCACCTGCCACGTGGTGGCTATGGCGCTCTCCTTTGCGGCCGGGGCGCTCCTGACCGCAGTCGCTACCGTGGTGGGCCTGTGGCTACTTTCCAAGGCAATCGCCGTTGTGCCCGCCTCCTGGGATGGGGCGTTCGGCTTCACACGCGCAATGCTCATCGGCGCAGGCGTCGGCGCCGTGTGCATGCTGCTCCTTTCGCGGAGGAATGTGTGGGCAGCGACTGCTGGTTTGGGAGCGGGTTTGCTTTACCTTTACCTGGCGTGAAGGTGCAAGGCGGCAGCCATGCATGAAGTGGTGCGAACCGGTGATCTCTGGCGGGTGTGGTGGCGCTCCTTTTTTATTCAGGGCTCATGGAATTTTGAGCGCATGCTCGCCTTGGGCTTCTGCTTTGCCATCCTCCCCATCGCCAGGAGGGTGGCCAGAACAGAAGAACAGCGCCGGGCCTTCCTGCAGCGCCACCTGCAGTTTTTCAACACCCATCCGTTTACCGCTGCGTGGGTGTTGGGCGCAGTGGCCAAGTTGGAGCAGCAGGCCGTGGCGCAGAACTGGACAGAGGATCGGCCAATTCGCCTGTTCAAAGAGCGGCTGTGTGGCCCCCTAGGCGCCATCGGCGACACGCTGTTTTGGTCCCGCGCCAAGCCCATAGCAGCCATGATAGGGGTCATTTTGGCGATGCATCTCGGCTGGTGGGGGGTGATAGCCTTCTTGCTGGTGTACAATGTGCCGCACTTGTGGTTCCGGGCTCATGTGTTGTTCCAAGGCTTTCGCGAGGGCTTTGATGTGGTCAGAAGGATCTCGGTGCGCAGGTTTCAGCCGTATGCCGATCGCTTAGCAACTGCCGGAGCGGGCATTGTCGGCCTTCTGCTGGCGAGCGGTGCCAAGTGGCTGGGGCCTGGCGCGGCCTCCTCCCTGGCGGTGGGTGCGGGCTCGGCGCTGCTTTCCTGTGCGGCGCTGCGCAGCGGCAAGGTCTCCGTACCGGCAGTGGTGCTCGCCCTCCTGGTGACTGGGGTGCTCTTGGGCGCGGCCATTGGCTGAACGATGGCCTGGGCCGCAAAGGAGAGTTGGCGCAACCGCCCATGATTGTCAAGCGGTTCACAATCAAGAACCAATTGGGGCTGCACGCGCGGCCGGCGGCCCTGTTTGTCAAGACCGCAGGCAAGTTCAAGTCGCAGGTCTATGTGTCCAAGAATGAAGACGGCCGCGAAGTCAACGGCAAGAGCATCATGGGCGTGATGACCTTGGCGGCGGAGATGGGCAGCACCATCACCGTCAGGGTCGATGGCGTGGATGAACAAGAGGCCATGGCGGCACTGGAGGAGCTGATAAGCGTGCGCACCTTCGATGAGCAGTAGGTTCTCACGGGAGGGGAGATGGGCGTGGGAGAAGTAGACCAGTCGAAACAGGAGCAGACGCTCCAAGGCATCGCCGCCTCACCGGGCATCGCCATCGGCAAGGCCTTTGTCCTGGGTGGGGACGTGGTGCACATCTTTCCGCGCGATCTGTCCGAGGAAGAGGTGCCTACCGAGATCGAGCGACTCAAGCGGGCGGTGGAACAGGCGCGACAAGAGCTGGAACGCATCCGCCACGAGGTGGGGAGAGACTTGGGCGAGGAGAGCGCCAAGGTCTTTGAGGCTCACCAGTTGATGCTGGAGGACGAGGTGGTCATCGACGAGACCATCCGTCGCATTCGCAGCGAGCGCAAGAACGCCGACCTGATCTTCTACGAAGTCATGCGGGCCATGCAGAGCTCGTTGGCCTCCGGCGGGGATGAATATCTGCGCGCCCGCGCTGCCGATGTGCGCGACGTGAAGCGTCGGGTCATCCGCCACATCCAGGGGCAGCGGCCGGACCACTTAGCCCCGCTGGCCGAGCCGGCGATCATCGTGGCCAGTGACCTTTCGCCGTCTGACACCGTCTCCCTGGACAAGGCAAAGGTGCTGGGGTTTGCCACCGACCTTGGTGGGCGCACTTCGCATGCGGCAATTCTCGCGCGCTCCCTGGAACTCCCCTCGGTGGTGGGCCTGCGCAGGATTTCGGCCGTGGTGCAGACCGGTGACATGATGATCCTGGACGGTCTGCGCGGCACCGTGGTCATCCACCCGTCGCCGGAGGTGATTGAGGAGTATCGTCGCCGGCGGGCGGAGTTTGCGCAACTGCAGCAGCGCCTGGAAAGGCTGCGGGAGCTGCCAGCGCGCACCTTGGATGGCAAAGACGTCGAGCTTTCAGCAAACATCGAGTTCCCGGAGGAGATCGACTCTGTGGTGGCCCACGGTGCGCAGGGGGTTGGCCTGTTCCGCACCGAGTACCTCTACCTTTCCGGCAAGGGCCTGCCCACTGAGGAGGAGCAGTACAACGCCTATCGCATGGTGGTAGAGGGTGTGGCTCCCAATCCGGTGATCATTCGCACCTTTGACTTGGGAGGCGACAAAATCGCAGAGGAGGGCAATGGTCAGCCGGAGGCGAACCCGTTTCTTGGCCGACGCGCCATTCGCATCTGCCTGGAGCATACCGAGCTCTTTAAGACGCAACTGCGGGCCATCCTGCGCGCCAGTGCGCATGGGCAGGCGCGCCTGCTGCTGCCGATGATCTCCTCCCTGGATGAGCTGCTGCAGGCCAAGAGGGTGATCGCCGAGGTCAAAAAGGAATTGGATGAGCAGGGTCTGGACTATGACCGCGACCTCGAGCTGGGCATCATGATCGAGGTGCCTTCTGCGGCGCTCACCGCCGACCAGCTGGCAGCCGAGGTGGATTTCCTGAGCATCGGCACCAACGACCTCATTCAGTACACCTTAGCGGCGGATCGGGGCAACCAGCGCGTGGCGCATCTGTTCGAGGCCTATCATCCTGCGGTGCTGCGCCTGATCAAACATGTGGTGGAAGCCGGTCACGAACGCGGCATCTGGGTGGGCATGTGTGGCGAGATGGCCAGCGACCCGCTGGCGGCCATGCTGCTGGTGGGCCTCGACCTGGACGAGCTCAGCGTCAGCCCCCTGGACCTGCCGCGTGTTAAGGAGATCGTGCGCGCCATTTCCTACGAAGACGCGCGAAAGGTAGCAGAGGAGGTGTTGCGCCTGCGCTCAGCTGCCGACATAAAGGCCTACCTCCAGGGGGTGATGCGGCAAAAGTTCCCGGACTTGCTGGAGGCCTCGTGAAGGGAGACAAGTCACAGAGCGGACCTGATTTCGCGCTAGACAGGGCGGGCATGCGGGAGATCATCGGCGCTTTCCACACGCAGCTTGCCGAGGGGTATCGACTCGGCCAGGGCGTTGCCGTGCCTGCCGACTATTCTCGCGTGCAGGTGGTAGTGTTCTTAGGCATGGGCGGCTCTGCTATCGGTGGCGACCTGCTCCGTTGCTACCTGTCCGACGTCATCAAGGTTCCCATCGTCGTCAACCGCGACTATGGCAACCCGGCCTTTGTCGGTCGCGACGCTCTGGTGATTGCCTCGAGCTACTCTGGGAACACCGAAGAGACGCTGTCGGCTTACCACGAGGCCAAAGAGCGTGGGGCAAAGCTTCTGTGCGTGACCTCCGGTGGCGAGCTCGCCAGGTGCGCCCAGGCAGACGACGTGCCGCAGGTGACCATTCCCCAGGGCTATCCGCCGCGCACGGCTTTGGCGTATCTGAGCATGCCCCCGCTGGCGGTGCTGGAAAAACTGGGACTGGTTCCTGCCCAGGAGCGGGCGATTGAGGAGGCGACTGGGCTGCTGGCCTCGCTGGCTGCCGAGTATGGCAAAGCCCAGCAGGGCAACGTGGCGCTCAGCGTGGCCGAGCGGCTCAAGGGTAAGTTACCCCTCGTCTACACGGCGAATGCCTTTGAGGTCGTCGGCATGCGCTGGCGGGGACAGCTTTCCGAAAACAGCAAGGTGCTCGCTTATAGCAGCACCCTGCCGGAAATGAACCACAATGAGATTGTCGGATGGGGGTTGTTAAAGCCGGTACAGCGGATGGTGCAGGTAGTGCTGTTGCGCGACAGCGGGGACCACGCGCGCGTGCAGGTGCGCATGGAGTTCATCAAGGAGTTCATCGCTCGCTACTCCAGCGCGCCGGTTGAACTTTTTGCCCAGGGCAGATCACGCCTGGCGCGCATCCTCTCGCTCATTCACCTCGGGGACTGGGTGAGCTACTACTTGGCGCTCTACAACGGCGTGGATCCCACCCCGGTGGAGAACATCGATCTGCTCAAGGAGCATTTGCACAAGTTGTAATCTTGTCGTCTGCAATTGCGGGGGATGCTGGTAATTCATGCGGCGAAAGGCAACTGACCAGGGAAGCAGGCGCCGCACTACACTTCACTTGCACAGGGAGAGAATACCCCATGGTTGATGGACTCTTCACCTCGGAGTCGGTGACCGAGGGCCATCCGGACAAGATCGCCGATCAGATTTCCGATGCGGTTCTGGACGCAGTGTTCGAGCAGGATCCTGTTGGTCGAGTTGCATGCGAGACCTTTGTCACCACCGGCCTTGCCTTGGTGGGCGGCGAGATTACCACGGACTGCTACGTGGACATCCCCACGTTGGTGCGCGAGGTCATCCGCACGATTGGCTACACGGACGCGCGCTACGGGTTTGACCACGCCACCTGCGCAGTCATCACCACCATTGACCAGCAGTCGCCGGACATTGCGCTCGGCGTGGATCGCGCCGGGGCGGGCGACCAAGGGATGATGTTCGGCTTTGCCATCAACGAGACGCCGGAGCTCATGCCCCTGCCCATCATGCTGGCCCATAAGCTGACGCGCAGGTCGGCCGAGGTGCGCAAGACCGGCAAGCTGCCCTACCTGCGGCCGGACGGCAAGTCGCAAGTCACTGTGCGCTATGCCGACGGCAAACCGGCGCGGGTCGAGGCAGTGGTGATCTCCGCGCAGCACGAACCAGATGTCTCCTACGACCAGCTTCGCGATGACATCATCGAGCACGTCATTTTGGCGACCATTCCGCCGTCCTTGATCCAGCCGGATGCCATCAGATACTATGTGAACCCGACTGGTCGCTTCGTAATCGGTGGCCCGCAAGGCGATACCGGCCTGACGGGCAGAAAAATCATCGTTGACACCTATGGCGGCTATGCGCGCCACGGGGGTGGGTGTTTTTCTGGCAAGGACCCCACCAAGGTCGATCGCTCGGCCTCGTACGCGGCGCGCTACGTGGCCAAGAACATCGTGGCCGCAGGCCTCGCGGACAAATGCGAGCTGCAGGTGGCCTACGCCATCGGCGTGGCGGAGCCGGTCTCCATTAGCGTTGACACCTTCGGCACAGGCAAGGTGCCGGATTCCCGCATCGTGGAACTGGTGCGTAAACACTTTGACCTGACTCCGGGCGGCATGATCGAGATGTTGGACTTGCGCCGACCAATCTACAGGGCGACTGCCGCATACGGGCACTTCGGGCGCTCCGAGAAGGAATTCACCTGGGAGCGCACCGACAAGGCCAAAGACCTGGCCAAGGACGCATGACCAACGGACGGAGGAGAGCGGTGGACTATGACGTCAAGGACTTGCGCTTAGCGGAGGAGGGCGTCCGGCGCATTGCCTGGGCTGACAACGACATGCCGGTGCTGCGGCTGATCCGCGAACGATTTGCCAAGGAAAAGCCCCTGCAAGGCAAGCGTCTTTCGGCATGCCTCCATGTCACTGCCGAGACGGCCAACCTCATGCGCACGCTTCAAGCAGGTGGCGCCGAAGTGGTGCTGTGCGCCTCCAATCCTCTGTCCACCCAGGACGACGTGGCGGCTGCCCTGGTGAGCAGCTATGGCATCCCCACCTTTGCCATCAAAGGCGAGGACAACGAGACCTACTATCGCCACATTCGCGCGGCGATTGCGCATGGGCCGGTCATCACCATGGATGACGGCGCCGATTTGGTTTCCACCATCCATTTCGATTACCCGGACCTCTGGCCCCAGGTCATGGGAAGTATGGAAGAGACCACCACAGGGGTGATCCGCCTGCGGGCTATGGAGCGCGACGGTGCATTGAAGTTCCCGGTCATCGCCGTCAATGACGCTCTCACCAAGAACCTGTTCGACAACCGCTACGGCACCGGACAGTCCACGGTGGATGGCCTGATCAGGGCAACCGATATCCTGCTGGCTGGAAAGACGGTAGTCGTGGCCGGCTACGGCTGGTGCGGCAAGGGCTTCTCGGCGCGCTGCAAAGGAATGGGCGCTAACGTGGTCATCACCGAGGTGGATCCCATCCGGGCCTTGGAGGCCGCCATGGATGGCTTCCGGGTCATGCCCATGGCCGAGGCCGCCAAGATCGGCGACCTCTTCTGCACGGTTACCGGCGACATCAACGTCATCCGCCCTGAGCACTTTGCCGTGATGAAAGACGGCGCCACCGTGGCCAATTCCGGCCACTTCAACGTGGAGATCGACATCCCTGGCCTGGAGGCGATGGCCGTGGAGTGTCGCAAAGGGGTGCGCCGCTTTGTGGATCAGTACGTGCTGGCTGACGGGCGCCGCATCAATTTGGTAGCAGAGGGGCGCCTGGTGAATTTGGCCGCAGCGGAGGGACATCCTGCCTCGGTGATGGATATGAGCTTTGCCACGCAAGCGCTGGCCGCCGAGTGGGTCGTGCAGAAGGCTGGCGCTTTGGAGGTGAAGGTGCACCGCGTGCCGCCGGAGATCGAGGACTGGATCGCCCGGCTCAAGCTGCAAACCATGGGCATCACCATCGACGAGCTGACCGAAGAGCAGCGCCAGTATCTGGCCTCCTGGGAGATGGGAACATGAGCAAGGCTGGTGCAGTCGGCAGGGGGAGGGTCCTGCTGGCCCTGTGCGTGCTTTCCGTGTTGTGGGCAGCGCCATGGGGTTGCGGCCGCAAGAACGAAGAGCGCGGTCAGGTGGCGCCAGAGGAGAGTGCCAGCTTCAAGAGTGACTACGCTGCCCTTTTCCAGCAGATTGGAGAGCTGCAGGAGCGGGTGCGCGCCAACCCCGCGGACCCCGAACTGCGCCGCGAATTGGTGATAGCCGCAGTCGATACGGCAGGGCGGCGCCTCTGGGCCACAGGGCGTGGGTTGGCCCCCAGCGGGGCAGCCAGCCGGCCGGCGGCCCTGCAGGCGGCCGAACGCGCCGCGTTGACCGATGCCTATCGCTGGGTTGCCCTGCTCCTGAAATGGAAGGATGACTACCGCACGCCGGATTTCGGCTCCGTGGAGGCAACGGTGCCCGGGGTGCAGATTGTGCACCGCGACACATCAGGCAACGAGGTGCGGCTGCTGGTGGAGGCTCCCCTGCGTTGAGAAACTTTCCGATTGCACAGGAGCGCAGTTTTTGCTACCTTTGTGCTGCTAATGGATGCGCAGAGAACAGATTCGTCCAGATGTTGCGTCGGGGTGATGGAGCTGCCGGTGGAAATGGAGAGGTCGGATAGGGTGAGATGAACACGCTGCCGATGCAGAGCAAACGTCGCTCCTTAGGCACACTGGTGGGGAATATCTTCGTCAAGACGCCGGACAGGCAGTTTGGTCCATTCAGCAAGCACGAGCTGCGCGAGATGGCCAGGAGCGGCAAGTTCACCGCCCGGGACCTGGTGTGGCATCCAGAACTCGAGGAGTGGGTGGAAGCTGCCAAACTGGCGGAGCTGCGCGAGATCTTCCCGGAGGCGGAGCCCTCTGCGCGCCAGCGGCGAGTGATCGCCGTGGGCAGTGGTAAAGGGGGCGTGGGCAAGACTGTGGTGACCGCCTCCCTGGGCGTGGGCTTGGCTGCCCTCGACTACCGCGTGGTGATGGTGGACGCCGACTTGGGCGGGGCCAACCTCCACACCTGCATGGGGATCATCGAGCCGCAATATACCTTTTTTGACTTTTACACCCTGCGCCGAGAGAGGTTAGAAGACATCATCCTGGACACGCCTGTGGAAAACCTGCAGATGATTAGCGGCGCATGCGGCACCCTCGGCTTGGCCAACCCGCGCTATTGGCAGAAGCTGAAGTTCATCAACCAATTGCGCGGCATCAATGCCGATTTCATCCTGTTAGACCTCGGTGCTGGCTCCAGCTACAACGTGATCGACTTCTTTTTGGCCAGTGACGAGGGCATCGTCGTCACTATCCCGGACCCGATGGCGGTGCAGGAGTGCTTCAATTTCCTCAAGGTGTGTCTCCTGCGCAAGCTGTACCTGACCTTCCGCAATGATGCGGAAGTGCTCAAGCTTTTGGAGCAGCACCAGCTTACCCAGGCGGGGCTCATGCGCACGCCGATGGAGGAACTTCTCAAGCAGGTGCAGCAGGTGGATGCGGCGGCTGGCGCCACCTTCGAGGCGGTGCTGGAGGGCTTTCGTCCTCGGCTGCTGCTGAACATGGTCTATGAACACGACGAGGTGCGCGACGGCTTGGCCATCAAAACTGCTGCGGCTGAGCTTCTCTCCATCGACGTGGACTATTTGGGCTACATCGAATACGACGAGAGCGTGCGCGAGTCCTCCAAGCGCCTGCGGCCGTTCATCCTCAACAATCCGCGCTCCAAGGCATCGCGCAGCTTTGCAAAGATCATCTCCCTCAAGATTCTGGGCAAGCAAGGCTGGGAAGGCAGACGCATCGGGCGCCGCATCCGCAAGGAGGCCAAAGAGAGCGCAGAGGAGTACCCGGAGCAAGCCCTGGAGGCGTCCGAGACCATCTGCTCGGTGCGTTGCTTCTACTGGGGCGACTGCGAGTATCAGAACGGTGGCCACCCCTGCAGTGTACGGCAGCTGGAACCTCTGTTCCGCCATCGCTGAAGCGAAACCGGGCTGCCATTGGAGCGCCGAGGCAGCCCCAAGTGGAGAAAATCTGATGAAGCTCCGACCCTTAGGCGACAAGATTCTCGTGCAACGAGTAGAGGAGCCGGCGCAGCGCGGCCCCATCGTGGTGCCGGACACGGCCAAGGAACGCCCGCAGCGCGGCAAGGTCATTGCCGTGGGCACGGGGCGCATCGACAAGCAAGGCAAGCGCATTCCGCCCAGCGTCAAGGTGGGTGACACCGTGCTATTTGCCAAATGGGCCGGAAACGAGTGGACTATTGAGGGCGAAGAGTACCTTTTCCTCACCGAGGACGAGATTCTGGCGGTTCTGTAGGAGGACTGCCGGAGCCGATACGTGGGCATTCGCGCGGCCGCCCTTCTCAGCTTTGGCGGCCTTTTTCTTGTCTCCCCCCACGGACACGCGTCGCCGGTCGGGGGAACACCTGCGGGCCTTCCCCGTCGGAAGGGGGTGCGAGGGACTTGAGACTGCCACTCGGCGGTGGGAGGCACGCCGCCGTCCTTGGCTGAACACTCGCCTGGGGGTCACGCCTCCATCGCCTGTTTTGCAACACTGCCCGCTGAGTACCAGCTACTTGGGCGGATCAGCCTCAGCGCGAGGCGACCCACAGCTTCCACAGGTGGCCAAATACCTGCTCAAGGGCAGGGCCTAAGAGTTCGGTGTGCGTGGTGGTCAGGTCGGCCTCGTTGTCGAACACCGCGTACGGGACCCGGTGCCCCTTGATAGTGATGAAATGCGGATCGGCGGCGCTCAATTCGTCCCAGTCGTTGGTCTTGTAGTAGTACTCCATCTTCTCGTCCGGGAGCGAATGGTAGAGGATCGAGTCCTCCATGCCGGGCCGGGCGCGCAGGCGATTCTTGCGCAGCGATTCCTCGTAGGAGACCTTGATGTAGACAATCCCGGCGCGCTTCAGAATGTCGTCGCTGAGGTAAGAAAAGGCCTCGCGGAAGCCATTCTTGCCCCCGCGCGCGAACTCGACAATGGCCGTGGTGTGCTCGTGGTAGGCCGGGTCTTTGGCCAACTTCTTGGCGTAGGCCAAGTTGATGCGTTCGATGAACAGGTTCCACACCCACTCGTCGGTGAAGTAGTAGCGCTCATCGGTCCACAGCCGCTTGCGCCCGTGGCGGCTCAGGATGTCGTCGATCTCGAAGGTCTCCCAGACGTAAGGGAAGTCGTCGATCTCCTCGAACTGGCCAATGTGGAAGCGGCGGATGCGCTCATTGACGTCCACTTTCTTGAGGAAGTCGATGACCTCCGACTTGCCAGCGGCCGGCCGGGCGATGAGGACGATGACGTCGAAGGTCGATTTTCCGCTGTGCTCCTGGCTCATGCTCAGCCTCCTTGAAGCTGCTTTTACCCTTTGATGGCCGATGACGGAACTGCCCGCCAAAGGCGCGTCATGAGGAAGGCGCCGATCACGGCAAAGCCCATGATGCTGTAGGCCCAGGCGCCCCAACCTAAGGTGTCCAGCAGCCTGCCCATGGCGAACCCGACGAAGCCGGCGGCCAGATACTGGCAGCCGTCCAGCATGCCGGTGGCGCTGGCTGCCCCTTTTCGCCCGCCAAAGTCCATGGAAGAGGTGCCCGACAAAATTCCGTGCACGCCGTTGATGAAAAAGTTGACCGTCACAATCAGAACTGCCGCTGCCCAGGGACTGCCTGCTTGGGCCAGCACAAACAGGAAGAGCACCTGCCCGCAGTAGAAGAGGAAGGCCACCGGCGGTCGTCGCGAACCAAACACCTTGTCCGACAGGAAGCCGCTCACAAAGCCGCCGGCAATTCCTGCCAGCGGGATGCCCGTGGAGACGAATCTGAAAATGGCCGTGTCTTTGCCTATCTGAAACACGTTGTCCAGGTACTTTGTCCACCAGGCGAGCACGCCGGAGCGCACAAAGCCGGTGCAAAACTCAGCCAAGGCGATAGTGATGAGGATGGGGTTGGTGAAAATCTTCTTGACGATGAAGCCCCAGTCCACCGGCGCGTCGTCGCCAAAGGAGGCGTCGTGCGTCTCCAGCTCCGGGAACCCGGCCTCCTGGGGTGTGTCCTTGAGAGCGAAAAGGTCGATGAGCGCCATGAAGGCAATCGCCGCCGATGGGATGAGAAACACATACTGCAGGGGCAAATGCACCAAGATGAACCCACCCACGCCATAGGCCAGGTAGTAGCCCCCTTGAATCATCGCCCCGAAAATGGCGCCAAACACCCCGCGCTCGCGCACATGAAACCAGTGGGCATTCACCTTGACGATGGAGATGGCGCCGAAGCTCTGGAAGTAGCTATTGACGGCAAAGAGCATGGCCATGGTGATGAGCACTTTGAAAGGCCAGCCGGACAGGCCCAACATCAGGCCGATGGCCAAGTTCATGGTCAGGGTGCCGGCGGCGCCGATGAGCATCGCCTTCTTGCCGCCGATCTTGTCGGTCAGAGGGCCGTTGAAGATGAGGCTGAGGGCATAGGTCCAGAAGCCGGCGGTGATAATCCAGCCTATCTGTTCATTACTCCAGCTGAATTGCTTGCACAGCTCCGGATTGGCATTGTACAGGTTGTAGCGGCCCATGTAGAACGTGGCGTAGGTCAGCCCCAAGGGGAACCAGTTGGCGAAGCGTCGCCGCCGGAACGCCCAGGAATGGCGGGGTGCCTCCTCATGTCTCTGCTCTGTCACCGCTCACTCTCTCCTTTCCGCTTCTGCTCTGCAGAATCTCCGCAAACGCAAGTTTCTGACCGGAAACGCCCTAACCCACTCTTCTGATGCGCCCTTCGACCTTGGAAGAGACGCGCGGGTGCTTCTTGATGTAGTCGATGACTACCTCGGACAGCACGAGGCCCGTGTTCTGCGGGTTCCTCGGCTCGAAGCCCATGTACCTTCCGGCCTGACCGTAGATCACAAAGTCCACAGTGACGCCGCGGTAGGTGGCCCGAGGATTGATCGGCTTGCCGCCTACTGAGGCGCTCACCACGCGCACCACGCTATCGGCCACCTGGTAAGCGCAGGTGAGGCCTGACACCTGCATGAGGCCGCCGCGTCGCCAGGCGACGTTTCTGGCGTTGAACTCCAAGAAGGTGAGGAGCTCCTTGCCTGTGCACTCGAAGGTCACCAGGGTGTTGGCAAAGGGGAGGAGCTCGACAATGTCCAGTTTGCGCAGCGGGCCCGCCTTGATGCTCTTGCGAATGCCGCCGCTGTTGATGGTGGCAAAATCGGCGTCTACTGCCTTGCGCATCACGTCGGCGACAAAGTTGCCCACGTTGCTTTCGCCGTACCGGGACCCACGCCAGTCGGTGAGAAGGCGGCCTATCACTTGCCCGTAACCCTCGTCGATGCGCTTCTGATAGCCCTCGACCAGCTCCGCCATGCGCAAATTGGGCGTGCGCACGCTATCGACCAGGAGGGGGATGAGTGACCCGCGGAAACTCACCACCGAGTCGGCGGCTACTTGCAGGTCGAGGCGACCCAAACTCTGCAGGTTCGAGCCCGTCTGCGCCACGATGACGCCGTTAACTTTCTGGGGATTGGGGATGCGCGTGTGGCTGTGGCCGCCAATGATGACATCCGCGCCGCGAATGGCGCTGGCTAAGGCGCGATCCTCATAGTCGCCCTGGTGCGTGAGAAGGATGATGAGGTCGGTCACTGGGTCCAGCTCGTCAATGGCTCGCTGCGCTGCCTGCACGACCGATTCCACGCGCAGTCCCTCCACCTGTCGCCGTGCCACTTCGTCAAAAAGTTTCTCCAGAATGAGGCCAATGACGCCTACCCGCAGAGAGCCCACCTGGTAGACCTTGTAGGGAAGCAGGGCGAAAAGCGAATCGCCGCGCCAGAGGTTGGCGCACAGCACGTCAAAGTCGGCAAGGGCGATGAGCTTCTTGAGATTGTCCTGGCCGTTGTCGAACTCGTGGTTGCCTAAGGCGGCGGCGTTGTAGCCGACGAGGTTCATCATCTCCACGAATCCGCCGCCGCGCGCACCGTGGGCCTCCATGCTTGCCAGAGGAGTACCGGTCATATAGTCGCCAGCATCCAGCAAGAGGGTCGGTTTCCCTTCACTCCGCGCCTTCTGCACGAAGTAGTCCAATGCCACCATGCCGCCTACCTTGGTGCGGCCCTGCTCCGGCGAGGAGGGCAGGAACTGCGCGTGCATGTCGTTGGTGTGCAGGATGACAAGCTCCGCCGGGGGCGCTTGTGCACCAGCGGAGGTGAGTGTCAGAGCGGACAGCGCAAAGACCAGCCACCTGCGTGTGCTCATCAAACTCGTCCTTTCCTCAGTTGAAGACGTGTGCAGCAACCATTTGCTTCGGTGAGGTCACACCAAGATAGAAAACTCCGCTTACATTTGCAACCGAAAAGTGTGCGGCGCGGGGGTCGCGTCGTGTTTGGGCTTGATTTTGACGGAGCATTTTGGTAACTTGACAGCCGTCAGACAGACAGAAGGTGGCATGCGAGGAGCGAACTTTTCCCGAGGAGGACCCGCTATGTACCCCCGACTCATGCTCATCGCGCTCATTGCTGCGCTGGCAGTGGCGTCCTGCACGTCCAAGAAGGCCAAGGAGTGTCCGACCCTGACAGCAGAACAGATCGAGGCACTCAAAGAGAAGGTGAAGGCAATGCCCCTTGAACAGCTAAATGCCAACGAAGTGGCGGTGATGACCACCAATTTGGGTACGATGGTCATCGAGTTTTTCCCGGACAAGGCTCCTGTGCACTGCGCGGCCTTCAAACGACTGGTGAACGCCGGCTTCTACAACTGCACCAAGTTCCATCGGCTGATCAAGGACTTTGTGGTACAGGGAGGCGACATCCTTTCTCGGGACGCAGATCCACAGAACGATGGCACCGGCAATCCGGGCTACACCTTGCCTGCCGAGTTCAACGACGTGCCGCACGACAAGGGCATCCTTTCCATGGCGCGCACCCCAGACCCGAACAGCGCCGGGAGTCAGTTCTTCATCTGCCTGTCACGGCAACGGACTGCCTTCCTTGACGGCCAGTACACTGTGTTTGGCAGGGTGATCCAGGGGATGGAGGTGTTGGACAAGATCAACGCCTTGGAGACGGTGCAAGTCAATCCTCAGCTTGCGGTGCCCAAGACGCCGCTCTTCATCCAAGAGATCCACATGGAGCAGCGGTAGATGACGCGCCGCCTTGGACTAATCGTCGCAGGTTTGCTGTCGCTTTTCGGTCCCCTGGACAGTGCCATGCCCGGGCGCGCGGGGGGCCAGCGGTATTGGATCTTTTTTGTCGACAAGGGTCCTGTGTCGGAGTCGGAGGCCCTGATGAAATCGGGCGCGGCATCGCAGCATCTTTCGCCGCGGGCGCTCGAGCGGCGGGCCAAGGTGCTGCCAGCCCAGGCGCTTGTCGATGAGAGGGACCTCCAGGTCTACGAGCCCTATGTGCAAAGGCTCCGCGCATTAGCAGTTGAGCCGCTGGTGAGTTCGCGGTGGCTGAACGCGGTGAGTGCCGCGGTGGACACGGCGCAGCTGGCGACGGTGCGCGGCCTGCCTTTCGTGAGAGCGGTGCAGCCGGTGGCTGTGCGGTTGGCGAGGCCAGAGCCTGCGCCGCTCGCAGAACAGCCCCGACTGGGCAAAGGCCTGGAGCACACCCTGGATTACGGCCCTTCCTACGAGCAGAACAGGCTGGTGCGCGTGCCTGAGGTGCATGACCTGGGCATCGACGGCACGGGGGTGCGCATCGGCATGTTGGACACCGGCTTTCGCCACCAGCTCAACGAGGCCTTTCAGCGCCTGCGCGTGGTGGCGGAGTTCGATTTCATCAACGGCGACAGCGTGACCCAGAACCAGGAAGGGCAAGACGCCGCCAACCAAGACCAACATGGTACCGGGACGCTGTCGGTCATAGGCGGTTTCAGCCCTGGACGGCTCATCGGACCCGCCTTCGGTGCCGAGTACCTGCTGGCCAAGACAGAGTATGTGCCCAGCGAGACGGCCATCGAGGAGGACTTTTGGGTGGCGGGCATCGAGTGGCTGGAGGCCATGGGGGCTGATGTGGTCTCCAGCTCCCTGGGTTATCTTGATTGGTACACCTACCAGGACATGGACGGCAACACCGCGGTGACTACTCGCGCCGCCGACATTGCCGTGGGTAAGGGGGTGGTGGTGGTCAACAGCGCGGGCAACGAGGGCAATAGTGCCTGGCGCTACATTATCGCCCCGGCCGACGGGGATAGCGTGATCGCAGTAGGGGCCGTGAACAGCAGCGGGGTCTTGGCCTCGTTCAGTTCGCGGGGTCCTACTGCCGACGGGCGCACCAAGCCGGACGTGGTGGCCATGGGGGTGGGGGTGTACATGGCCGGCCCGGTGCACGCCACGGACTTTCGCATAGGCAGCGGTACCTCCTTTTCCTGTCCGCTGCTCTCAGGAGTGGTGGCGCTGATGTTGGATGCTCACCCATACCTGACGCCCATGCAAGTCGTCGAGGCGCTCAGGAGGACGGCCGATCGTGCGCAGAGCCCGGACAACGACTATGGCTGGGGTTTGGTCGACGCCTGGAAGGCCCTTCTCTACTACGGCCCGGCTTTCACGCCACGGCCATGGGTTGCTTCTCGGTCAGGCGACACGGTGGAGGTGCGCCTGGCCGTGGCTGGCGAGCCGCCTATTGTGTCCGATGGCGTGGCCGTGCTCTGGGGCCGCCATGCGGCAGCAGCCGACCAGCTGGTGTACATGGTGCCGGCGGAAAAAGAGCATCACTTTTTCGCCGAACTGCCTCGTCCGGGGGAGGGCGATACGCTCTTCTTGTACTTTGCCGCTCAGGATGTGCGCGGCAAGGTCTTTGTGCACCCACAAGGGGCTCCGCAGAACCTTTTCTATCTGCTGCCAGGCGACTCCGCTCTGCGCCTGGTTCATCTGCCAGGGGATTCCTCGGCGCCACCATCGCCACTGGTGCCGGTGAGTTTTCAACTGCGTGCCCTGTATCCGAATCCGTTTCCAGCAGGAGATCGGAGATATGTGACGATCCAGATTGAGCTCCCCGAGCCCGCGGTTGTTTCCGTGAGCATCTACGACCTTGTCGGGCGACGAGTGGCGACGGTGGTGGACGGGCGCCCGCTACCGGCGAGAGTGCATCGCTTCACCTGGCATGGCAATGATGACGCGGGAAGGGCGCTGCCGTCAGGCGTCTACTTCTGCCGGGTGGAGGCCGGGGATAGGTGGCGCGTGCAGAAGGTGGTGAAGGCGAGGTGAGCTTGCTCGCCAGCAGGAAGTGGCGAGAGGGCGGTAAGCGGGGCGATGGTCGCAATTGTCTCTTGAAAAAGTGGCAAGAAATTCGTACATTAGAGCTGAGGGAAGGAAGGTGCGGCGGGACGGTGAGGAGGTGGCCGTGGACAGTGAGGCAGCCCGCTACCAACGGAACAAGTTGCTCTTAGGGATTGCGGAGACGGTGCTCTCATGGGCCGTCCTGCTGGGGTCGGTGCTCAGCGGTCTGACCGTCCGTCTGGAAGGAGTGGCGACCGCAGCGTGTGCTCACCCCTATCTGTCCTTCCTCCTTTTCGCATGCCTGGTAGGGTCCGCGCAGCTCGTGGCCGTCTCTCCCTTAGAGGTGTGGCGGGACTTTTTCCTTGAGCGGCGCCACGGCCTGTGTACGCAGGGCTTCGCTCAGTGGTTGCTTGAGCAGGCAAAGGGTGTAGCGATTGCGGCGATGGTAGGGGCGCCCGCGTTGTTCTTGTTCTTTTACCTTTTTCGTACGTTGCCCACTGCCTGGTGGGCCCCGTATGCGGCGGCAATGGTGGCGATAAGCGTCGTGCTTACCGTGGTTGGGCCGCGCCTAATCTTGCCGCTCTTTCACCGCTTCCAGCCCATCGGTGATCAGGAGCTGCAAGAGCGGCTATCCCGCCTGGCTTCACCGTTGGGCGTGCGCGTGAGTGAGGTGTTGCGGTTTGACCTCAGCAAGAAGTCGCGAAAGGCGAATGCGGCACTGGTGGGCATGGGGCGAACGCGGCGCATCGTGGTCAGCGACACGTTGCTTGACCACTTTACACCGGCGGAGATCGAGAGCGTGGTGGCCCACGAGCTCGGCCATCACGTGCACGGCCACCTGTGGAAGATGCTGGCCGCAACTGCAGCTCAGGTGACCATGGGGCTGGGGGCCAGCGCGTTGCTCTATGGCTGCCTGGTGACCAGGGTCGCCGGCTCGCCGCATGGCTTTGCCTCCTTGCCGCTGTTGATTTGCCTTTTCGCGGCCTACCAGGTGCTCACCGCGCCTGCGCTGCATACGCTCTCGCGGCGCTTTGAGGCGGAGGCCGACCAGTTCGCCTTGCAACAGGGCTCGAGCGAGGCTTTCCGATCGGCCCTGGCGCGACTGGGGGTGATGAACATGTCCGATCCGGACCCGCATCCGGCGGTGGAGTTCCTCTTCTCCAGCCATCCGAGCTTGCGGCGTAGACTGAAGATGGCCACACGGCAAGCGGTACCGGAGCGCGGGGAGACGCTGCCGAGTGTTCCGGAGGCAGGACGGGCGTAGCGATCTTGGTTTGAACCACAAGGCGCATGGACCGAAGATGTTGAGGCAATCTGCAAAGTATCCAATCGCTGCCGAGCTTCTCAGCATCACGCCTGAGCAGATCGCCCAATTGGACCAGGAGTGCACGGGCGGCCGCGGCTGGGAGTTTTACGCCAATGGCTTCGTGAGCGGCGCGACGGTCTTTCGCAACACGCTCATCGGTCAGGTGCGCGAATTCGCGATGGTCAACATCGTGGAGATCAAAGTGCGGGGGCGGGAGATCTACACTTCCTGCACCTGCTCCCACCGCGGTGGCATCTGCAATCATGCATTGGCGCTTCTGTACTCCTGGATCAACGATGGGGAGAGCTTCCTGGACGTGGGGGAGTCCATGGACGAGCTGGAGAAGTTGGACAAGGGCGACCTGCTGCGCATCGTGCGGCGCATTTTGGTGCGAGAGCCCAAGTTTCTCTCCCTCGCCCTCGGTCGTGACGCCGCCGATGATGATGACTCCCTCCTCGAGGACGACCCGCTGTTCGACCAAGAGGTGGAGTGAAGCGCGGCGTCTGGGCGCGTTCGCACCGTAGGGCGCAAGGCCGCAGTGCAGCCAGCGCAGGGTGCGAGCGACTCGGCGAATGCGGAACAATTGCGACGACTACCATCAGCAGGAAATGGGAAAGGCTGGTTCGGGAGCGCCATGAGAGGACAGGTCATTGCACGGCACATCGTCTTGCTGCTGGGGATTGGGTTGGTGGGTATGGGGGCGGGCATTGCCCTGCCCACGGGTGGGCCGGAGAGCGAGGAACTCTTCCCGGTGCCGCCCAACCTCAAGGCCAACGTTGACTTTTGGACGAAGGTCTACGCCGTCTACACCCGCCGCCAGATGCTCCTCCACGACGCGGAGCGGCTGGACATCGTCTACGAGGTAGTCGACCTCGATAGCTTGTGGCAGCACAGCCAGGGTTCTGGCTATGCCCGCCTGAGGCCCATCGAAAATGAGTATCGGGCCATTTTGACCCACTTTGACCACAACCCGCCCATCGATACCGGCGGCTTGCGAGGTCGCGAGAAGCGCGCCTACCTGCTGTGGCGCGACTGCCAGGATCCGTACAAGTACCGGAAGGCAGCGGCCAACCTGCGCTGGCAGCAGGGGCAGAAAGATGCGGTGATGGAGGGGCTGCGGCGCTCCGGACGCTTCTTGGAGGAGATGCGCCAGATCCTTCGTCGCCACAAAGTACCCGAGGAACTGGTCCATTTGCCCCTGGTGGAGTCGCTTTACCACCCTCGGGCGTACTCCAAGTCGGGCGCCGCAGGGATCTGGCAGTTCACGCGTAGCACCGGTCGCCTGTTCCTGAAGATCAACTATGACGTCGATGAGCGTTTTGACCATATCAAAGCGACCGAAGCTGCCGCCAAGTTGCTGAGAAAGAACTACGAGGAACTGGGCAACTGGCCGCTGGCAGTCACCGCATACAATCACGGCCTCAACGGCATGAAGCGGGCCCAGGAGCTGTTGGAAAGCTCCGACCTCGGCCACATTGCTGCAAACTATCGTGGGCGCGCCTTCGGTTTTGCCTCGCGCAACTTTTACGCGGAATTCCTGGCGGCGAAACATGTGATGGAGAATAGAGAGAAGTACTTCGGCCCAGTGGAAACGGAACCACCGCTGCGCTATGTGGTCTTCCGGGTGCCGCACTATGTGAAGGCCTCCACCTTGATGAGAAAGTTCGGCCTGAGCAAGCAGGAGTTTATGGCTTACAACCCTGCGCTGCGCAGCCCGGTGCTTGAGGATCGCCGCTATGTGCCGGAAGGCTACGAGCTCAGGTTGCCTCCAGAAAAAGCCAGTGTGGCCGAAGCCTTGTACGCAGAGATTCCCAAGGAGGAGCGCTCCGAAGAGCAGGTGCATGAGAAGACCGCCTCCGGGTACTATCGTGTGCGCGAGGGGGACAGCATGTGGAGCATCTCGCGGCGGTTCGGCGTGAGCATCCAGGAACTGATGGCCATAAACGGCATAGACGATGCGAAGCGGCTGCAACCTGGACAGCTGTTGTTAGTTGTGGCAGAGACGAAGTTGGCCCTGGTGCCGAAAGGTGGGGAACGTGAGGCGCAGGGAGGTGGTGCTGCTTCTGGGGCGCAGCCGCTGGTCATCGTGGACACCGCAGGCCAGCCAGCGGCAAGCACGAGAGCGCCGGCTTCCACTCCTGTGGCGCCAGCTGGCCCTTACGGACCGGCGGTGCGCCCGGATACCTTCTACGTGGATATTCCGGATCCGGTGGGCGGGACGGTGGTGGTGCTCAGCGACGAGACTATCGGCCACTTTGCCGATTGGCTTAACCTGCCGGTGCGCCGTTTGCGCAACCTGAACGGGCTCAAGGCAAACGAGGATATCTACATCGGTCAGCGCATCCTTGTTAACTTCAGCAAGGTGACCGTCGAGGAGTTCCGCCGCCGCAGAATCGAGTACCACCAGGGGATTCGGGAGGACTTTTTCCAGCGCTTCCGGGTGGACAGCGTGCGCACCCACCAGATCGTGGCAGGAGAGAACGTCTACTCGCTGTGCAGGGACGTGTACGACGTGCCCTATTGGCTGGTGGTGGACTACAACGTGGGCAAGGATCTGCAGAAGCTACGTCCGGGCGACATTGTTCGGATCCCGCTGGTCTCTGCGATAGACGGAAGGAAGACAGATGCTCGCTCGATTCTGTAGCTGGTGGCTGCTGGTCCTCGGCGCCCTCAGCTGCACGCCGGCCAGAGAGCCGGCCCCTGCTCCGGTGGAAAGCGGCCTCGACGTGCTGGTCGCCAGCGACTGCTCTTTGCTCAAAGGTAAGCGCGTGGGGGTCATCACCAATCACACGGGCATCGACCGGCAAGGGCGCCACATTGCCGATCTGCTCCATGAGGCAGCTGGGGTGACGTTGAGCAAGCTGTTTGCCCCGGAACATGGCATCCGCGGCACTGCGGAAGCCGGGGCGCAGATCGGTGCCGAGGTGGACGCCAAGACCGGCGTGCCCATCCTCAGCCTGTACGGCGAGACGAAGAAGCCCACCCCCGAGATGCTCAGTGACCTGGACGTGCTGGTGTTCGACATTCAGGACGTGGGCACGCGCTTTTACACCTACATCAGCACTATGTCCTTAGCCATGGAGGCTGCCGCCGAGCAGCAGATCCCTTTTGTGGTGCTCGATAGACCCAACCCCATCGGGGGCGTTATCGTGGAAGGGCCTGTGTTGGCACCGGAGAATCGCTCCTTTGTGGGCATTCATCCCATTGCCCTGCGCCATGGGATGACGGTCGGCGAGTTGGCGCGCCTCTTCAATGAAGAGGGATGGCTAGCCGGCGGCAAGAAGGCAGAGCTCACCGTGGTGCGCATGAGGAACTGGCGACGTCACATGCTCTTTGCCGACACCGGCCTCCCGTGGGTCAAGCCGTCGCCGAACATCGTCTCGCCGACGACCGCCCAGCTCTACCCTGGCATTGGGCTGTTGGAAGCGACCAACGTGGCCGAGGGGCGCGGCACGCAGGCGCCTTTCGAGAACATCGGTGCGCCGTGGATCGACACGGCCAAGCTCCTCCAGGCCCTGCAGCCCCACTCGTTTCCAGGCCTGGCATTCGCTTCGACCTCCTTTGTGCCGGTGGACTTGCCCGGCATGGCGACCAATCCCAAGTACGAAGGGCAGCTCTGCAAGGGTTTGCGGCTGCGGGTCACCAGACCAGAGTCCTTGAGAGCGGTCGATGTTGGCATTCACCTTATTGCCGCGCTGCGGGACCTGCACCAGGACAAGTTGACTATCCGCGAGCCAGGCATGCGCCTCATGACGGGCTCCACGCCAGTGACCACCGCCTTGCTGCGTGGCGACGCGCCGGAGGCCATCATCGCCTCGTGGAGTCAAGAGCTGCAGGCCTTCCTCTCCTTGCGCCAGAAATACTTGCTTTATGATTGAACTCCGTCGGCCGTCCTCTCGGGGTTGCGCGTGGAGGCTGTGCGCCGCGTGAGTGAGCCCCTGCCCCAGTTTCCCAAGCTGCGCCTCATCGATGCGACGCCCGTGCGCCACGGCGGTCGCAACATGGTGGCGGTGCACGACCTCACTCACCTCTCCGACGGTGTGGTGCTGGTGTCAGAAGACGTGGCCTATGTGCTGCAGTTCATGGACGGCCACCACTCCTTGTTGGACCTGCGGGCGGCCTACATGCGTCGTTTCGGCAGCTTTCTTTTTGAGGAGCAGCTCAGCCAGCTTGTCCGCATGCTGGACGAGCAGCTCTTGCTGGACAACGAGCGCTTTGCCCAACATCGGAGGGAAGTAGAAGAGGCCTTTCGCCGCGCGCCGGTGCGCGAGAGTGTGCACGCAGGGCAAAGCTACCCCGCTGAGGCGGATGAGCTCCGCCGGCTGCTAAGCAGCTTCTGCCAGGGCGCCACGGACGAGCGCCCCGGTGGGGGGCCTTTCCAACTGGACCAGCTCAAAGGGTGCGTGGTGCCGCACATCGACCTGCGCGCCGGAGGGCAATCCTACGGCCGCGCCTACCGCGAGTCGCTGGCGGCGGGCAAGGCCGACCTTTACGTTGTGCTGGGCACCAGCCATGCGCCGCTCCCTCCTCTGTTCGCCGGCACCATGAAGCCATTTCAGACGCCGCTCGGAGTAGCCCGCACCGACCAGGGTTTCATGGAGAGCCTTGCTCGCCAATGGGGCGACGACCTGTTCGCCGATGAACTTGCCCACCGCAGCGAGCACACCATCGAGTTCCAGGTGCTCTTCTTGCAACACCTGTTTGGTGCCGAGGTGCAGATTGCCCCAGTCCTCTGTTCCTTCTCCGCGGAGCAGGTGCTCGGGGAGGATGGCGCCGGCGCGCGTGTCCGTGACTTTGTGCAGGCGCTGCGGGGCGCAGTGCAGAGCTTCCCTGGGCGCGTCATCGGGCTGGCCAGTGCCGACCTGTCGCACGTCGGGCCGCGCTATGGCGATCCGTGGGCGGGGGACAGTAATCGCCTCGCCCTTGTCCGACGCCACGACCAGGAGTTGCTTCAGGCCGTAGCCAGCGGCGACGCCGGGGCAGTGGCCAGGGGAATGGTGGCATCGCAGAACCGTTTCCGCGTGTGCGGATTTCCGCCCATCTACACTCTGCTGCAGGCGCTGGACATCCGAGGGGGAGCCGTGCTCGACTACCGCCACGCCGTGATGGACGCGCAGGGGTCGGTGGTCACCTTTGCGGCGGTGGCACTGTTCTGAACTGCCTGGGCGGGCAGTGCGCGGAACCTGGCAAACCGAGCAGGCCCAGCCTCCGTGCATCCCGAAGCTGGCCTTGGCGGGTTTTCGCGAGCAGACTCCCTCGCCCATTTCCCCGAACGGGTCTTGATTTTCCCACTCTTTTTCTTGACTTCCTTGGGCGAAGGTCGTATATTATGGCCGAACAGACGGTCGCGTGCGGCCTGAGGACCGCCGCGCGCCAAGGGAGAACTGCACATAGCCTCGGAGGCGGCCATGTCCTACACACTTCCCGTCCTCGCATTTGTCGCGGCTGCTGGCATTGGCGTGGTGGTGTTGGGTTGTGTTATGCTCCTGGGCATACTCAGAGGGCGACAGAATCCGCTGTCCTACATGCTTGGCGGCGCCGTGTGCATCGCCATTGGTCTTTGGGTGTATCACCTTCGCACGCCAGGCACGGTGAGGCTCGACCAGGGCAAGCTGACCTTGAAGGTGCCTATGTATCGCGAGCGCGTGCTCACCGGGGCTGACGTGGCGAGAGCCTGGGTGGAAGATCTGCATCGCGGCAACCCCTGGCGCCCGGTGAAGAAGAAAAGCGGCACAGTCACGCGCACCGTGCGCAGCGGCCATTTTGTCTTGGCCAATGGGCGGCGTGCCTTCGTGGTGACGGAAGGCAACAAGGTGCTCTGCGTCGAGACAAAGCAGGGGGAACTCTACCAAGTTGGGATCCCCGAGCTCGAGCAGCTGGTGCGCCTCTTCTCTGAACAGGTGCACCCGGTGGGACTCGAGTTCGACGTGCCCGAGCCGACAACCGCCGCCAAAGGTTGAGCGCAGAGTCCCATGCAGTTGCCTTTCTGATTCTCACGCAGCCAGGGGAGAAGACAGGCGATGGAGCATGACTACCAGCAGATCCTGGTGGCGCTGACCGCTGCCTTGGGTCTGGCCTTCACCATCGAGCGTGTGCTGCAGGTGGTGAAAACGCTTTTTGACAAGGTGCTCTTCCATGCGCAGGAGTTAGCTCCACAGGCAACCGAAGCCCCGGAACGGCTCATCGCAGCGATGCAGGCGCGCCATGAGCGTGACGCCCTCGACCTGCAGGTGGAGGAGCTGGAGGAAATCCGGGCCAAGCTCAGCAGGGAAGGCGAGACGTTGCCCAAAGCGCTCAGGGGCTCGCTCAGCGCGCGATTGGCCGAGCTGGAGAAGTTGCACCTCGACACGAGCAAGACCGAGCTGGAGGAGAAGTGCCCGGAGGGCACAGCGCTTGTTGACGAGATGCCGGCTCCCGACCGCCTCAAGGTCTTGCGCACCTTCTGGATGCAGATCCTCGGCGCCTTTGCGGGGGTGGTGGTCTGCTCTGCGGCGCACTTTGGGCTCCTGGCCAGGCTGATGGGGGCACGGGCCGGCATCCCACTGCGCCTGGACTGGGTGCTCACCGGTGTGCTCATCGGAGCTGGGGCGCAGCCCGTACACTTTCTTATCGAATTCATCACGCGGCGCAAGATCACCAGTCTCAAGTCGCCTCCAGCTGAAGAGGCCGCTGCCGTCGAGGAGAAGGCGCGAGCTCCTCAGAGCGCAGCTCCTGTGCTTTCGAGCCAGGGGGTGATAGGCGTCCCCTACTCCGGTGGGATCGACAGGGAGGCGTTGGAGCACGTGCACCTGCGGCCCGCCAACCCGGAGCTCATCGTCTTCCATCACACCGGCATGCACAGCGACACCACCTTCAACGATGTGGTGAGTCTGATCAAGCAGAAGGGGTGGGTGACAGGCTACCATTGCGTAGTGCTGAAGGACGGCTCTATCCATACCTTCTGCCGCTGGGATCGTTACGGCAATCATGTGCGGGGCTACAATCTGCGCTCTTTGGGCCTCGCCCTGAACGGCAATTTCGAGACTGACCCAGCCCAGCCTTTTGCCAACTACGACGGCAGCTATGGCCTGCGCTCGCCCAGCGACGCCCAACTGGATGCGGCAGCGCGCGTCGTGGCACTGTGGACGCTGCTTTATGACATTCCTTTGGCCTTTGACAGTGCCATCGTGCCCCATAGCGCGCTGGTGGCCACCAGCTGCCCCGGTTCCAATTTTCCCCTCGCGTTGTTCCAGGAACTGGTAGCCGGCTATGGCCGCCGGTGGCAAGAGTCAGAAGAGGCGCGTCGAGAGCTGGCCCTCTTCCAGAAGAAGCCTTTTCTCTACGTTTGAACCGGAGGAGCCTGGTCATGGAGAATCAGACCACGACTGAGGTCATTCTGCACGTGACCTACCTGTACTTGCTCATTCTGGTGTTGGCTCTGCTTGTGGAGCGCATCATGGAAGTGCTGATGGCCTGCTACGACATGCTGGAGTACAAGTTCGGCTGGCATCGCTGGTGGCAGAAGCGCGCGGAGAGGTTACGCCTGCGACTTGCGCAGCGTGCCGGGGGCGGGGCCTTGTACCAGGCCAGTGATGCGTCCGCCCTGTTTTACCTGATCAGGGACGTGCTGCTGGGCAAGAAGGCGGGGCACTCGGGGCTGGTCCCGATCATCAGTCCGCAGCTCGTTCGCCATGCAGCCATTGCGGTGACCACCCGGGTGGTGGCCAGCCTGCTGGGGGTCGCGCTATGTGTGGTCACCACAATTGACGTCGTGCGCACCTTCAACATGGATTTGCAGATCGACCGCCTGGAGAAGTTGCCCGCAGCGGTGACCATGCTGGTCAGCGGCATCATTGTCGGCCTTGGCTCGGAGCCCGTGCACAGCCTGATTCAGGAGGTCGAGCGTCGGCGCAAGCGCAAGGAGGCGCAGGCCGAGGCAGGCGCGGCTGTCCCGGAGGGGAGGTAGTCCATGGACGCCTACACCATGGCGTTGCTCATCGTTGGCGCGCTCATCTTGGGCGGTGTCCTTTGGCAGCTCCGCGTGAGCGTCAAGGCGGGAGTGGTGTTTGTGCTGGCGGCGTTAGCTGCAGTCCTCGGCTTCTCCGTGTTTGCCGAGGCCAGGCGGCGACGGCTCCTCAAGCAGCTGCAGGCCAGAGAGGCGGAGTTGGCAGGACTGGAGCGGCGATTGGCAGAGCTGCAAAAGCAATATGCGCTCTCGGCACAAGAGGTGCGCGAGGCGCAGGAGGCCATGCGCAAAGAGCGGGTCGCCTACATGCGGCGCATCCTCATGCTTGAGGCCGAGAAGGAAAAGCGCGTGGAGGCCATCGAACGCATGAGCCCCGAGGAAGTGCTGGAAGCATTCGGCAGGGCATTTGGCAACAGGCGGTAGGCACGGCCCGCATTGCGCAGGAGGTGGATACATGCACGGACACCGACTACATCCCTTAGCCACCATGGCCGGCGCGGCGTTGCTGGTGGCAATTGTCGCACCCTGCCTTTTTGGCCAGAGGTGTGCCGTGTTGGACTCCAGCGGCGGCAACTTTTTGGTGAACATTAATGGCCAGACCTACCTGGCCGTGCCCATGGCCACCGCGAAAGAAGCGCTCAAAGCGCGCGAGGAGCTGAGCGCTGCCTTGAGTCGTGCCCAAGCGGCCGATTCCCTCCTGGCCTGCTACGAGCGGATGAACGCTGCTTATGAGCGGCACTTCCGCCTGCAGTCTGCCCTCATCGAGCAGACGCAACAGCTCTACGCGGGCTATAGGCAGTTAGCACAGGACTATCGGCGCATCAAAGGCGAGGCCTTTTTCCGTTTCGAAGCCGGTGTGGGCGCGGTGCGCGACCACGATCGGGACGAACTGGTGCCGGTCCTTCTGGTGGGCGGCTCCATGGGCCGCCTGGGCGTGTGGGCCTTCCTCGACCGGCGCGACTCTGGCTTCATTTTTGGCGGAAACCTCCCGGTGCGGTGGGGCGGGCTCTTTTGAGCCGCCTTGGGGTCAGCAGAAGTGCCGCAGGCGATGCGCGTGGGGGCAGCAGGCCCGGCTCTGGGTGGCCGGCGCCGGAGCACGACCATTGAGCGCCAAGAGCGAGCGCGGGGATGGCCGGCAACAGGCGGAGAGCACTTGCTGCGAGTGGAGAGAAACACGCCTCGCAGGTGCACGCGAGTTTGCATGAACCATAACACCCCGGGAGTTGGGGATAGCCACGGGCTGTTTGTTCAGGCACAGACCAGGCCAATGCGTATGGGGAATCGCTGTTGTTGTCAGAGGGTGCGGGAAAGCCTCCTGCTTCTCGCGTGCAGGGAGTGGGCCACAAGCTCATAAGCAGGCGCGTGACTGCGCATGTCCCGGCCAAGGGCATGTCTCACGATGGCCCTTTGGTCGGAGCGGGGACGCAGGCCTGCGCCAACAGTGAACAGGCATACCTGTCTGCGCGAATCGGGTGCATGGACGCACATGCCCGGCTCCCCCTCCGGCTGTGCAAGGAGGGCCGACAATGAGGAAATCGTTTCTCCTGATTGTTCTGTCCTGCCCTTTGCTCCTTGGGGCAGAGAACCCCCTGCCTCGAAGCGGATCACAGGTTTCTTCCCACTACAATTACTTTGCCGCCAACCGCATCTCGTGTTCCATCCATGATAATGGCACCTTCGCCCGTCATCCCACTACTGGGAACTCTGACTTCTCCCTCGATGGCGTTGAGCTCATTTGCACCTCCGGGATTTGGGTGGGCGCGCTGGTTGATGGACAGATGCGCGTCTCGAGCGCGGATTTCGTGACCGACTTCTGTGGCGGTGCCATAGGGCCTACTGGTGAGCCTTTCGGCAGGGGGGATTCGACTTTTCGCGTCTACAAGATCTCGCGGGGCGATAGCCCTGTGACCAACCCTGACTATGCCCAGTGGCCCATTGCCGGGGGTGCCCCCAGCGACGAGCACGGCAATCCTCTCCTTTTGGGCGATCAGACCTTATGGTGCTCCTTTGTCGATTCGTATCCGGAGGAAAGAAGTGCCAACATCTGTGCACCCTTGGGGGCGGAGGTCCATCTCATGGTGTGGGGGTGGCGAGAAATCGACAACATCATGTTCTTGGAGTGGAAGCTGCACAACAGGAGCTCCCATTTGTGGCAGGATTGCTACATCGGTGCCTATGCGGACCCCGACGTGGGCATGGCGAATAATGACTTGGTGGCCAGCGACAGCACCCTGTCCCTGGTATACGCCTTTGACGCTCCACAGAGGAGGGACCCGTGGGAACGTGTCAAGCACGCCGTTGGCTATCAGATGCTGCAATCCCCTCTCATACCGTCACCAGGAGACACTGCCTTCACCTTCTCCGGTCCCCGGATAGGCTACAGCCACGTGCCGGTATACTCGCCGCGAGCTGAGAAACACGTTCCGCACGAGTGGGCGGACATAAGTTACCAGCAGACGACAACCGCCCTGGAGATGTACCGGCGGCTGCGGTGCCTGGCTACCAACGGGGAGGCGGCGGTGGACCCCTCTACTGGCCGCACCACCACATGGGCCACCAAGGGGATCCTATCTTTGGACTGGGGTGGCTCGATTATGGCGCAGAGGACAGAAGGATGATGCTCTCCTGCGGGCCAGTGGACGTGGCCCCGGGGGATAGTGCTACAGTCGTTTTAGCGATCATCGCGGTGAAGGATACCGCTGAACTTCAGGCGGTGGCGACCTTGAGGCAGGAAGCCGAAGCGCTGCAATGGGCTTTCCGCCACGGCGCAGGGCTCTTTTGCGGCACGCCGGCCACTGCTCCTGGTGCCGATTCGCTGGCCATGCCGGTGCACCTGTTGAGCTTTGCCCAGGTAGAAAGGCTGAGGTTCACGCTGAGTTTCGAGCCGCGACTATTGCGATTTGCGGGGGTGGTACCTTCAGAAAATGATCTCCCCCTGCACGTTGTCACCCACCCGGTGGACGAGGGGACAGTCGCTGTGGAAGTGAGTTTTTCGCCCGGAGCACTTTCGCCCGCGGGCAACCATGCTCTGCTGAACGCTCTTTTCCAGGTAGCCAACGAAGCCCTGCCGGCTTGGATCCCCGTTCGCCTCCTGGAGGGTGAGTACTGGACGGTGCTGGCAGGGGGGTGGCCTGCAACACCTCAAGCGGGCTTATCCGCGTGACAGGAATTCCCCCGGCCTTGCTCCAACCGACGCTCTACTTCCTCAGCCCGGCTGAGGGGGAATTTGTTGACGCCTTGACTACCTCCTTCCGGTGGGGCGCCTTGTGCCCCTACCCATGGTACATCGATCGCCAGTTCGAGCTTTGCCTGTGGCCGCCCATGCGCAGCTGGTCCACCGAGCGAGTGTTTCTGGAGTTTCCCACTACCTCGCTGCTCTCGGCAGAGGCCCCTTCGGGCACCTATCACTGGACGGTGTGCATCAGCAGTCCTGCTGGCCGCTTCGCCTCTCCGGACACCTTTACCATGAGTCTCCCGACGGCAAATTCCCTGCAATTCGCCAGTCTGCAAAGTCGGTGCCGCCTCTCTCTCGGTCCCAGCGAGCGGGTGCAAGCCCTTGCCGCGGAGGAGCCTTTTCTGTACGTCCTGGTGCGAGACACGACGGCCCCTTCTAAGTACGAGGGCTGGAAGCCGGCGGTGATCGCCGTCCACCAGGATTCCTGCCAGGTGTGGAACATCCAGGAGATCCGCGGCTCCGAAAATGACCCATTTGCCATTGGCAATGACCGCGCCTTTTTCGTCTATACCCCTGTCCTGTACGCCTACTCGGTTTCTCCTGATAAGGTTTTTACCTTCCGGCAGTTTCTCTCGTCGCACTGGTTTTATAATTTTCGAGACCTCGTGATCTGCGGCGACTATGTGATTGTGCTCAGTGAAAAGTCGGATCGGGGATCGATCATCGTCCTCAACGCGAGCGACTTGGGCAGAATAAGGCAGGCTGTCACGGTGCCGTTGCTTGGCTGGCGTCTTCCGCCCAGTCTTGCGGCGGAACGCATCGACAGCCTTCTCTTCTTGCCGCCGTACCTGTATGTGGCCAGCGGCGATTGGGGCGTGTTCGACATGTCCAATCCGGAGATGCCCCGGCTGGTTGCCCATGTGCCCGATGCGGGCAGGGTCAAAGGGATCTCGGCGATGGGAAACCGCCTGTGTACATGGGGTGCAGACAGCGCGGTCAAACTCTACGACGTCTCCGCGCCGGCCTCGCCGCGCCTGCTGCACAGCGAAATGATCGGCGCTGTATGGTCGGTGGTCTGCCTGGGAGAGCTGCTTTGTGTGCAGTATGCGGGAGGCATACACCTGGCCGAGTACCGACTCGCAGGGCCCCTGCGCCTGCGAGGATTTTTCCCTTGCTCGGTCTCGGGCGTCGCCATTACCAAGGACCATCTCTACGTTCCCTCTGCTGACGGGAGCGCTGTGGAGGTGTACAAAAATCTCAAGACTGGGGTGGCCGGCGAGAGGGCCACAAGCGTGGGGGCTCAGCTCGAGATAGAAGACCCGTATCCCAACCCGTGCAACGCCGCCAGTCATTTTCGCTTCTCTCTGCCCAGCAAGCAGCATGTCCGGGTCGACATCTTCAATGTGCGCGGCGGGCTGGTGTGCAGGCTCTGGGAAGGAGTGTGCGCTCCTGGCGAGCACCTGATGAGCTGGGACGGCCGCGACAGCAAGGGCGAGCTGGTGGCTTCGGGGGTCTACCTCGTCCGCCTCGAGGCCGGGAAGATGCAGGTCACGCGGAAGCTTTTCTTGGTCCGCTGAGCTGCTGGGTGAAGAGCCGCGCCCGGTTGGCACGAGCAGGGCAGCCCGGGACCTGCTCCGTGTCGTGGGCTTGCCAGCTCGTTGTTCCTGGGCATGCCCCGAGGGATTCGTTTGTCAGGAGGGTCTCCCAGGCGGTCGAGCCAGTGGCTGCCAGGACCCCTCGTGCGACGGCCATCAGCCCCGTTGGTAACCGGTGTTCAGGCGGATTGCATGGTCGATAGCGGGACGACCTATGTCGTCGCGGGCGCGGTGGCGTTAGGAGCATTGGCGGCCGCTCGCGGCGGATGGCATTGTTCGCGAAGGTTTCGGAACGTTGCCTCGCCGATTCGCGCTCGCTGGCAGGTCGCACCATGGCCAGGGAGCACTCGCCGAACGAGGACAGTGGAGCGCACAGTAGGTCTTCCCTAATCGTTTAGTCGCCGATCAGCCAGAGGACGGTCCCTGCCGGGGCTGAGGTCGGGCCGATCCGGGCAAAGGGGCCGCCCAAGAGGCGTCGCCTCATGGGCTATTCTGGTGGCGTGGCTGTGCGCTTGCGCCCTTCGCGCGGCTGCTCGAGGAAGAGTTCGGTGGTTGGGTTCTTCAGTCCAGGAGGAAGCTGAGAGAGATGCGTCCCCGCTCCACGTCGAGGTTGAGCACCTTGACGTCCACTACGTCGCCGACGGACACGACTTCCAAGGGGTTCTTGACATAGGTGCGCGCCATTTGGCTGCGGTGCACCAGGCCGTCCTGTTTAACGCCGATGTCCACAAAAGCACCAAAGTCGACCACGTTGCGTACCGTGCCCTTCAGAACCATTCCCGGCTTCAGGTCTTCGATCTTGAGCACGTCCCTGCGGAAGATCGGTCCGGGCATATCTTCCCGGGGATCTCGACCTGGGCGCGCCAGGCTTTCCACAATGTCGGCCAGGGTCTCTGTGCCGCATCCGCAGCGCACTGCCAGCTCCGCGACGGTGAGGCCGCGCTCCTGCATGTGCTTGCGCACTATCTCACCCTTGTTCTTCACTTCATCAAGGCTCAGGCCGAGCTCCTTGACAAGCTTTTCTGCGGCGGGGTACGACTCCGGGTGGACGGCAGTGGCATCCAAGAAGTTGTCGCCATCGAGAATGCGCAGGAAGCCGGCCGCTTGCACAAAGATGTTTTCGCCAAGCCCTTTGACCCTCTTGAGCTCCTCGCGCGTGCGGAACGGGCCGTGGGCATCGCGATGGGCGACGATGGCCTCTGCCACCCTGCGGTTGATGCCGGCCACATAGCGCAGCAGGGCAGGGGAGGCGGTGTTGACATCGACACCCACGCGGTTCACACACGACTGCACTACCCAATCCAAGGCCTCGCCCAAGCGCGCCTGGTTCACGTCGTGCTGGTACATCCCCACCCCGATGGACTTGGGATCGATCTTGACCAACTCTGCCAAGGGATCCAAGAGGCGGCGGGCGATGGACACGTTGCCCCTCATGGCGGCGTCCAGCTCGGGAAGTTCCTGGCGCGCCAGCGGCGAGGCGCTGTACACCGAGGCTCCTGCCTCGTTGACGATGGTGTAGACAACCGGGCGCTCCTCCTCGGCGATGACTTCGCTCACCAGAAGCTCCGTCTCCCGGCTGGCGGTACCGTTGCCAATGGCCACAATGTCCACCGCATGGTCGTCGATGAGCTCGTGCAGCACCTCCTTGGCCTCGTTCCACAGACGCTGCGGCTCATGCGGGAAGATGGTCTGGCCTTCTAAGTACTTGCCAGTGGCATCGATGACTGCGACTTTGCAGCCGGTGCGGTACCCTGGGTCGATGCCCATGATCACCTTGCCGCGAATGGGGGGTACCATGAGCAGATGGCGCAGGTTCTCCGCAAAGGTCTGGATGGCCTTCTCCTCGGCCCGCTCTGTGAGCTGGGCGCGCAGGTCGCGCTCGATGGCCGGCGCCAGCAGCCTGTGATAGGCGTCATCGATGGCAGCCGCAAGGTCTTGCACGAAGATGGAAGCACGGTTGGTGATGTAGCGGGCGGCAATGGCGGCGAGCAACGGTTCGGGGTCGATCTCGACCCGCACGCGCAGCACCGCTTCGCGTTCGCCCCGGTTGATGGCCAGAATGCGGTGCGGCGGAATGCCGCGCACCGGCTCGGCATGCTCTGCGTACATCTCGTACACGCCGGCGTGAGCCGGGCCTTTGGCGGCAGTGCGGAGGAGTCCCTTCTGCCAGGTTGCCTGGCGCAGCATCTGGCGCACGTCCGCATCGTCGGCCACTATTTCGGCGACGATATCCCGGGCACCGCGCAAGGCCTCCTCTGCGCTCTTCACCCCCTTTTCCGGAGCGACGTATGAGGCGGCGATGGCCACACGGTCGCCGCTCTCCACCTCTTGCGCCAGAATGACTTGCGCCAAGGGTTCGAGGCCCTGCTCCCTGGCCACGGTGGCGCGCGTGCGCTTTTTTGGCTTGTAGGGGAGGTAGAGGTCTTCCACCTCCTGCAGCTTGGTGGCGGCAAGAACGCGCGCCTCGAGTTCAGGCGTCAGCTTGCCTTGCTCCTGAATGCTGCGCAGCACCACCGCTTTGCGCTCCTCCAAGTTACGGAGGTAGCGGATGCGCGTCTCAATGGTGCGTATGGCCTCTTCGTCCAGGCTACCGGTCAGTTCCTTTCGGTATCTGGCAATGAAGGGCACGGTGTTGCCGGCATCCAGCAGCTCCACCGTGTTCTTCACCTGACGCCAGCCTAAGCGTAGCTCTTCTGCTAAGACCGTGATGAGAGCATTTTCATCCATGACCAACTGACCTCAAGACATCGTGCCCGGCGCGAGCCCAAATAGCCCTGCTGCGATCGTGATTTGGGGCATTTCTGCTGGGCGGATGAACACAGCCAATTTACCTCGTTTGCCTGAGCACGCGCGTGAGCAATGCATGCGCCTCTTTGCCATCGAAAGCGTGCGGAGCGCGCTGGCGCACCTGTCCCATGAGGTAGCGGAGCTTCTTGGCCTCGGCCACTGAGGGGTCGGCGACAAGGTTCTTGTGCTGGCGCACCACCTCTGCCACGGCCTTGCGCAGCGCCTGCCTGTCCTGTCCTGCGCGCTGCATCTGGGCCAGCACCTGCTGGACGGAAGCACCTTCATTGCGCAGCAAGGCCTCGAAGGTAGTGGTCAGTTGCTGGGCGTTGAGCCGTGCCGCGGCAGCTTGGCGTAGCAGCTCGAGAAAGTGGTCGTTCAACAGGGAAGCTACCCGAGCGCCTCGCCTCTGGAGCGCAGGAGCCCGATACACCAGCAGTGCCGCTATGGTGCGCGGCGGAAAAGGGTCCTCTATGGCCGCCTTTTCAAAGAGCTCGGCGTAGGGGCTATTGAGGACTTGCTCTGCCAGCATCGGCGAGAGGCCCCATTGTTGGTAACGGGCCAGACGCGCCCAAGGCTTTTCCGGCACCAGGGTCTGCAGGCGGGCCAGGCGCTCGGGCGTGATGCGCGTAGGCGGATGATCTGTATCAGGGTACATGCGGTCCGGCCCGGGCAGGATGCGCTCAAAATCGGTGGCGCCGCCCGGGAGAGCCTGCCTCGTCTCGTTGGGCACCCCCTCGATGGCCTCCGCCACCCGTGCCCTGATTTCGTCCACTGCGGTGTTGGTGTCCGCGTCGCTGCCGTGGCAGATGCACACGGCGTCCTGCACCGACATGCGGAAACGCTCCCGTATGGCCGCAAGCTCCGCTTCCCAGCCAGGGTAGTGTGGGTAGGAATCGGTGTGCACCAAGATCGGCGGCTGGTCCAGGCAGGCGATGACCCTCACTCTTCCGGCCAGCTCGTCGGCAAAGGTGCGCCCGGCACCCACGGGATGGTTTAGCAGGCCACGCAAGCCCACCAGCTTGATGCCGCGCACGATCTCGCCGCGCTGCACCGCTTCCCGAAAAGGCGCGAACTCCGAGTGGGCGAACAGGTCATTGAGCTTGTGGATCTCGAAGCGCAGAGAAGCGGCAAAAAGGCTGCGATGGCGCAGCGCGTCGCGCAGCTCAAGGAGCCGCCTCTGTCTAATGGCCTCGTAGTGCACCAGCGCCGGAATCAGACCTATCCTCGGCACGCCCTTGATTTCGCAGCGTGTGCCTCCGCTGATGCTGACGTTGACATCTTGGCGGACCGAGCCGATGCCGCGGCGCACCTTGCCTGTGGCCCTCACCACTTGGCTGATGAGCCGGATCCCCTCGGCAGCCTCTTGGGGGGTGTGCATGTCCGCCCCGGTGATGATCTCCGCAAGCGGCATGCCCAGCCGGTCGGTGCGAAAGGTGATGGTGTGGCCCACGTCGCTGACCTCACGACAGGCATCCTCCTCTAAGTTCACCTGCAGGATTCTTATCGTCCGCCCCTTGAAGGGCACCGCTCCGTCAATGCCCACGACCATGGTGCGCTGGAAGCCGGTGGGGATACTGCCGTCCAGGTATTGCTTGCGCGCCACGTGTACCTCGTCGATGATTTTGCACTCCAAGGCCAAGGCGATCTGGATGGCGATGTCCAGGGCTTGCTCGTTGACCAAGAATGGCGGCGTGTCGTCGATCTCATAGGTGCACACCGACTCGGGCTTGAGGAGGTAGACCACGTTCTTCTTGGTCTTGAATTCCATGAGGGCCGTGCCGTCGTAGGTGCCCATTTCGGAGAGGGTGGGGCGCATGTGCCTGAGGACCTCGGCCTGGTGCGCGCGCGAGTAGCGGCCCGCCGGGCAATGGCAAAAGAGCTTGCGCTCCGTGAGCAGCTGTTGGTGGATTTCCACTCCTACCTGTAGACCAAGTTCCTGGTAGTCGATCTGTTCGGGGAAGGTGTGCATAATGCCTCGGGTGTGCATAGTTGTGACCTGGCGACTGCCCGGCGTCACCTCCAGCAAGCCGGTGCCGACAGCAGGGAAAGGTAGAGCTCTTCGACTCGTGCCATCCACAAGCGGTGGTCGGCGCGCTCCTCGACAAGAAGGCGGTTGCGGCGCGCCATGGCAGCCCTCTGGCGCGGATGGCGCAGGAGCCAGACGATGGCCTCGGCCAGGCCGTCCACATCGCGCACCGGCACCACGAGCCCATTCCGCCCATGGTGCACCCACTCCCGCACATACGGCAACTCGCTAAGCACAGGCACGGAGCCGCAGGCCATGGCCTCAGTGAGGGACCCCGGCATCCCTTCTGAAGAGGGTACCGAGACAAACACCTCGGCCAGATGGTAGAGCGGCGCGATGTGCTCGTTCTGCACAGGTCCCAAGAGAACCACCGAGGCCTGCACCTCGAGTTCTGTCACCAGCGCGCGCAAAGCCTCCTCCTGCGCGGCGCTGCCGCGATAGGCGAAGAGAAAGACGACGTCGGGCACCGCTGCGCGCACCTTGGGAACGGCGCGGATGACGATATCCAGATTGTACACCTTGCCGAGCATGCGCGTGCTCAGCACCACCGGCCTGTTGCGCAGGCCCAAAGCCTGCCGCAGGCGTTCATCGCCGCGCTTGAACGGGAAACGCGCAAGCTCCAGTCCTGCCTGGACCAGATGGACCTTGTGCTCGTCGGCCCCTGCCTCCACCAGTTTCCGGCACAGGTCGGCCGAATTTGCGGTGAGCAAGTCTGCGCGGCGGATGCAGAGCTTGGTGAGGATGCGGTAGAACGGGGAACGATGCAGATCGACGTTGAGGTCTGATCCCCAGGCCGTGGCTACGAAAGGGCGCACGCCGCTGAGCATGCCGCTCCAGCCGTTTGCCGAGAGGTAGTGGGCGTGGAGGATGTCGACGCGCCCGCGGCGCGCCAGCTGGCGCACCCGCAAGGCGTTGTCGATGATGAGCGTCTTCGTGGCTAACTCCGGCCGGGCACGGACCACATGGCGGAGAGGGCCTTCTCCCGGACAGTGCAGGTGCACACTGGGAAGCGACTCGGCACTCACATGGGCAAGGGAACCCGGATACGGCAGAAGCGCCACTTTGTGTCCCACGCCCGCAAAGTACCTCAGCCAGCGCTGCACGTGGATCGCAGCGGGGTCACCCAGGTAAAGAAGTCGCAGCCTCCTCGCCACGGCTGTTCCCCGTTCATGCGGTGCGAAAGAGGGGTGCGGCGCCGTGCCGGAAGGAGCGACGGGCCCTCAATGCGGGCGCGAGGAGAAGACCTAAGGGTCTCCAGGGGCAGCGGAAGACCAAGGCCACCAAGCCAGAGCGCTGGACGGCAGACCTGCGCCCAGATCGCATGGCCGAACTGCGACGCCCTGCTGGAGCAGACATGTGCCTCATAGTCGTTCTTTCTCCCTTGTCGCTAGCGGATGCTGGAACCGAGTCTGCCCAGCGACCACCGCGTCCAGCACCGCGGCGAGCTCTTTGGCCAGGTGGCGACGGTCCAGGGCCGCCACTCCGGCTTCGTCGACCTGGGCCAGATGCAGACGTCTCTCTTGCCACATCTGGTACGCGTGCACCAGGGCCTGCTTGATCGCCTGCACATCGTTGGGGGCCACCACGCTCCCCACCCGCAGGCGGCGAATGAGGGCGGCGGCTTCCCCTTCAGGGGCCAATGCCAAGATGGGCTTGCGCGCGCCGATGTACTCGTACAGCTTGCCGGTGAGGATGCCCTTGTTGGCAGGCGCATCGTCGATGATGAGCAGCAATATGTCCGACGACAAGAGGAAGCGCAGGCTCTCCGCGTGCGGCACATAGGGCACAACTTCCACCAGTCCGGCGAGGCCGGGATCGCGCAGCATCTCCTCGATGAACCCACCGGTGCGACCCACGAAGCGCAGCAGCAGGCGGTCGCGGACAGCAGGCCGCTCGGCGATGAGCAATTTCACCGCGCGCAGTAGCGCCTCCGGGTTGCGGTGGCCGTACAAAGAGCCGGTGTAGGTGATGACCAGGCGGTTCGGCCGTGGGTGAGGCGTCAGACCTTCGTAGTCGGCACCGTCGTAACCGTTAGGCAGAATCCGCCAGCGCTGTTCGTAGAGTTTCGGGTGGCGGCTGGCCAAGTCATCTGCCACGCCCCGCGAAACGGCCAGGATCGCGTCGGCGCGTGCCAGCGCCTGGTGCTCCAAGAAGCAGTCAACAGCCCGGGGCAACGGAGGCCGTTGCGCTGCGGACAACCAGCCCACCCAGGAGTCCCGAAAGTCTGCCACCCAAGGCAGGCGGGTCACAAGCTTGAGACAGAGGCCGATCAAGTGGCAAGTGTAAGGCGGGGCGGAACTGTAGATGGCGGTAACCTGTTCCTGGCGCGCCGCGCGCAGCCCGCCATACACGGCAAAAGGCAGCCAGCCCAGGCGCGCGTCCGGGATAAAAACCCAGGCCCGCACCGCCTCTGCAAGCCGCTCCTTGAAGGAACGACGCTGGCGCTCGTCGCGGGTGAGCGAGGCGATATCCATGGCCTCATCCGGCCGCCTGCCCGTCAACCGCCGGTAGAGGCGGTACGGCTCCACGATGCGCGTGCGAAAGACGCGAGCCTCTGGCGGCACCTCCGCCTGCAGCGTGGGGTCAAAGGCAGGATAGTCGGCATCGCGGGCGGTGAGCACCACCGGCTGCCAGCCGCAGGAGGGGAGGTACTTGACGAATTTCAAGCTCCTCTGCACGCCTGCCCCGCCGCTTGGGGGGAAGTAGTACGTGACCACCAGCACCTTCTTCGGCCGAGGGTCTTGCCAGAGCGCTGAGGTCATGTCCGCGCAGGCTCCGTTCATGGCGTGGCAAACGATTCGATGGCCTCAGCCAAACGATCCCAAGAGTAGCGTCCCTTGTGCAATGCGATCTTTTCCGCGAAATCGCGCTCCCTCTTTTCGGCGAAATAGCTGACGATGGCCTTAGCCAATGCTTGGGGATCGTCTGCTGGCACCACGAAGCCAGTTGCCCCGTGCACCACTTCATCGGGCAGCCCACCCACCTCGGTGGTAATCACCGGCTTGTTGAAGTGGTAGGCAATCTGGACGATGCCACTCTGCGTTGCAGCCAAGTAGGGCAGAACCACCACGTCTGCCGCCGAATAGTAGAGCTTGACGTCCTGGTTGGGAATGAACTCGTCCACCACCGTCACCGCAGAGGAGATGCCCAGCTGCTCAATGAGCTCCATATAGCTTGACTTGTCGCTGTAGAACTCGCCGGCCACCAGCAGGCGAACAGGTATCTGTCGCAGCACTTCGGGCATTGCCTTGAGAAGAACATGCAGGCCTTTGTACGCGCGCACGTAACCAAAGAAGAGGACCAAGTTGCCGTTACCCAAGCCCAACCGGCGGCGCGCCTCCTCCTTGGGCAAGGGGTCACCGAAAATGCTGTAGACCGGATGCGGCACCTGCCGGAAATCTGCATGTGGGACAAAGCGCAACAAGTCCTGCCGCACCGTGTGGGACATGACCACAAAGTGGTCCACAAAGCCCAGCCCCAGCCTGGTCAGGGGGACATCGAGCGGCGTGCCTTCGTGGGGAACGATGTTGTCGCAAATGTAGACCACGGGCGTCGGACAGAGCAGCTTGCTGAGGAAGGCCACTGCGGCGAAGCATGGCGCGAAGAAGGGCATCCAGTACTTGAAAAGCACCAGGTCCGGGGCGTGCTGGCGAATGCGCAAGGCCACGCGCAGCCACGAAGCAGGGCCAATGGAATCCAGCAGCGGCTCCGCCTGAATCGGGATGGCCTCCTCGCCGGCATCTTGCTGCGTGCGGCCGGGGAACAGAAGAGACGGGTATTGGCGCTTGAACGAGACCACGTGCACCTGATGGCCGCGGGCGCGCAGTGCGCGGTAGAGAAGCGCATTGTAGTGGGCAATGCCCCCGCGCAACGGGTAGGCCGTGCCAACAATCACGATTTTCATACGCCGGCCATCCCCCCTGAGGCGAGCACTTGGCGCAGGCAGCTTGCCAACACCCGCGCTGGATAGAGATATTGCATGCAGTTATTCGGGCACTCGGCGGCATAGAAGCAGCTGCAAGAGAACTCGGGCTCCAGTGTTTCCCCAAGCCCGTACAGCTCAAACTCGTGCCGGTTGAATGTGTTGTTAAAGAGCACCACTCTCTTCCCTAATCCGATGGCGATATGCAGCGCCATGGTCACCGCCGTCACCACCACGTCAGTCTGGTCCACGAGGTTGATGAACTGCCGCAACGGAAAGTGGCCCAGATAAGTCGCGCCGGTCGCCTCTGCAAGGCGCATGTTCTTCTCGTGCTCCTGGGGTCCGCCCAAGAGGATGACCCCCAGTCCCTTGGCGCGCAACTCCCTGGCCAACTGCGCCCAGTATTCCTCTGGCCACAGCCTTGACTTCCAGCGACTGCCACAGCCGGTGTTGAGGCCCACGAGCGGCCGCGGCTGCGGGATTTGCCATTGTAAGCCCAGGTCGGCAAAGTTGCTCAAGATGTACTTTTCGCCGGCAAAGGTGTAGCCGCAAATTTCGAACAGCTCTTGCGGGTAGGACTTGTTATTGGCCTTGGCGACGTCGTCAAAGAGGCCGGTCAGGAATTTGCCCTCGGCCGCCACATCGGCAGGGGCAGGCATGCCATCGCGCAGCAAGTAGCCCTTCTTCTGCCGCGCCCGCACCATGGAGGCCAAGGCGCATGCTTCCCTGTCTTTGTCAAGGTTAATGAGAAGATCGAACTCAGTGGCCTGCAGGTAGAGAATGTCCTCCAGACGCCACGGGTGTACCCTGTCGACTATGTCCGGAATTACCTCGGGCGTGTGGGTCAACCAGTGGAGCACGGCCTGGGGGAAATCCCGGCGCAGAGGGTGAAGAATGGGGGTCGAGCGGATGACATCGCCCACGGCGCCCAACTTGATAATCAGGATGCGCCCGGAAGTGGGCTCGTACCACTGGCACGAACTGCAGTGCACCTGGTGGGCCTTATGGGGAGCACACGGCACGTCGCCGCCAAAATGTCGGCAGTCAGAGCGATAGGCGAACGTCATTGTCCTCGCAGGAGTAACCGGATTGCTGTTTCACAGGTGTGGTGATGCTGTCGCATTCCCGTATCCCGCAACGCTTGCTTCCCAATCACCAGCCGATTTTCAGGCGCACAGGGTAGCCCTGCTCGTCTTTGCGCGACTCGGTGATCATCTCACCCAAAAGGCCGATGGAGACAAACTGGATGCCCACGATGATGAGCAGGATGCCTAAGAACAGCAAGGGGCGATTGCTCAAGTATACCGAATAGAACAGGCGCATGACCGCCAAATAGAGGGTGATCGCGCTTCCGGCAAGGAAGCAAACAAGGCCCAGCAGGCCAAAAAGGTGCATGGGGCGGCGGTTGAAGCGCCTGAGAAACATGACCGTGAGCAGGTCGAAAAAGCCGGCGAAGAACCGCCATGGCCCGAACTTGGTCTTGCCGAAACGCCTGGGCCGATGGTTGACCACCAGCTCGGTGACCTTGAACCCTTGCCAGTGGGCCAAGACCGGCAGGAAGCGATGGAGCTGTCCGTAGAGGCGAATGCTGCGCACCACCTCGCTGCGATAGGCCTTCAGTCCGCAGTTGAAGTCATGCAACCGCAGGCCGCTGACCGCCGAGGTCACCATGTTGAACAACTTGGAACTCCAGCGCTTGCGCAGTGGGTCATGCCGCTTCTTTTTCCATCCAGAAACCAGGTCGTATCCTTCGTCGAGCTTGGCGAGCAGGTGCGGGATTTCCGCCGGATCGTCCTGCAGGTCGGCGTCCATCGTTACCACCGCGGAACCTTGAGCATGGGCAAAGCCTACGGCCAGGGCCGCCGATTTGCCACAGTTGCTGCGCAACGAGATGACCTTCACCCGGCGGTCCTGAGCAGCAAGACGTCGCAAGACATCCAGCGAGCCATCGGTGGAGCCATCGTCCACAAAAATGATTTCGTAAGAGGGCACGCGTTTCCTGACGGCCGCGACTATCTCCGCGTGGAGGGGCTGCAAGGAATCGGCTTCGTTGTAGAGGGGCACCACCACCGATAGGGCGCATTGTCGCGGTCTGGGTCTCATAGCAGGACCTCCTCCACATTGCCGGGGAGGCGCTGCCGCATCTCCAAGGCGCGCAGATGCACGTTGACCGTTCGTTCGAGATAGAAAAGGGTCAGGCGTTCTCCCTGCTGCGGGCGCTCGAGGGTCACCATGCGCGGCAGAAGCATGCCGGAAGTCTTGGCAAAGCGGCTGAAGCTCAACCGATAGAGCAGGCCCAGCTGGGAGTCCTCGTATTCCATCTGTGAGACCACGGCGCGCTGGCGGTCGACCCAGTACCGGAACAGGCCCTCTTCGGCGCGCCTCTCGACGAGCAGGCCGTGACTGTCCACACCTTTTACCCCGGCGCCTTCCCGGGGCAAGGAGACCAGGCCGCTTAGGGCAGAGACCAGCAGCCGGCCGTCCACGGCCATGACCAGCGGGTCAAGATAGCGCAGCCGCTCGATACTGCCTCGGTACACACGCCTCTCGGAGGGTACATAGGCCATGAACGAGCGGCCGTCCACGAAGAGCGAGGCCACATCTAAGCCGAAGATCGCTTCGACCTTGATGAGCGCCGAGTCCGGCATGCGCACCGCCACCTGCGTGTAGCCGGAGTAGCCCGCAACCGGGGACTCGAAGGAGATGCGGGCCCGCCCTTTGAGCGTTTTGAGCTTGCTCACATTCCTGTCCACGTCGCGCTGCAGCTGTGGCAGGCTGACTTGCGACAGGTCCCATGCTGCTTCCCGCGCAGATGGCGCACACGCAAGACACACGGCGAGGCCAGCCGCGGCGACCACCCCACAAATTCTGAGCCAGTCCTGGAAAGCCGGTCTCTTGTGCCCAAGCAGGCGCGTCATGGCCGTGTGTGCGATGTGCCTTTCAGCTTCTGCTCTAAGTGCGTGCGCGAGGGGTCGAGCTCGAGCGCCTTCTGCCAGTACTCCTGCGCCTTAGACAGTTCCCCCAGCTTCTCGTACACGTCACCCAGGTGTTCTATGACCTCTGCCGACCCCGGACGCACCTCTACTGATTTCAGGATCTTTTCCAGTGCTCTCTGATAGTCACCCAACTTGAAGTAAACCCAGCCGATGGTGTCCAGGAAGGCGCCGTTTTCGGGTTCTGCCTGCAGGGCCTTTTCCACCATGAGCAGTGCCTCATCAAGGCGGATGCCCCGTTCAGCAAGGCTATAGCTGTAGTTGTTGAGCGCCGTGGGATTTTCCGGGTCCAGGGCGAGAATCTTGGTGTACACCGAGTCTGCCTCCTCGTCCCGCCGCAGTTCCGAGTAGCAGGCCGCTAGCACCAGGAGCACCGGCACATTGTCCTCGTTGTCTTCCAACGCCTTGGTGATGAAGGGTAGTGCCTCAGCAGGCTTGCGCATCTGGCTAAGCACTGAGCCTAAGAAGAAGTTGAGCTCCCCATCATCGGGAAAGAGCCCCGCCGCTCTGCGGAAAACCGCCTCGGCTTGTTGCAGCTCGTTGCGCAGGAGGTGGCAGCGGCCGAGCAACGACCAGGCCGGCGGCACGCGGTCGTTGAGGGCGATGACTTTCTCAAAGTACGCCCCGGCCTGCGACCAGTTGCGCCGCATGAACTCCATGCGACCGGCAGCAAACGGCACGCGCCAATCGTTGGGGAATCGGCTCGCCAGTGCCTCGAGGTGCGCCAGAGCTGTCGCCGTGTCCCCCTTTTGGAAATAGAGTTCAGCTATCTCCAACCCGTTGACGACGTCACTGGAGTCCCGCGCGCCCGCCTGCTCATAGAGTTGGATGGCCTCTTCCCACTGCTTGCGCGCCACCAGCAGGTTGCGGCAGAGCTTGCGTACGCGGGCAAAGTTGGGGTTTGCCGTGAGGGCCCGGCGATAGGTAGCCAAGGCCGCAGCCGTGTCGCGCAGACTTTCCTGCAAGAGGCCCAAGGAGATGGCGGTGCGCTCATCATCAGGGAAACGGTCATGGGCCTGGGCGAACGCCTTTGCGGCAGCAAGGGTATCGCCCTTCATGAGGTGCACTCTGCCCATATCAAGCCAGTGCTCCACATTGGCCGAGTCCGTCTTCGCCAGCTCGGCGAACACCGCTAACGCTTCGTCCCAGCGCTTGGTGGCGGCGTAGAGCGCGCGCAGCTCGCTTTGCACTTCGTCGAAGGTTGGGTCCACCTGCAAGGCTCTTCGATACCAGGCGATGGCCTGCGTGGTGTCGCCCTCGGCTTTGCAGGCAGCGGCGACTGCCAAATAGGGCGTTTCCGCTTGTCGATCCACCGCCATCGCCATGCGATAGAGCTCCCGCGCCTCGGTATAGGCTCTTGCCTGGTAGAAGAGATTGCCCACCTGCACCAAATAGTCCACGTCCTGGGGCAGATGCTTTGCAAACTGCTTGACTTGCTGCAAAGCCGCCTTTGTCTTGCCTTGGGCCACCATTAGGCTGATGAGCCTGCCCAAAGCATCGGCATCGCGGGGGTCAACTTCCAGCAGAGCGCGGAACTCTGCCTCGGCCAGATCGAGTTTGCGCTGCTCGGCGTAGATATTCCCCAACAGGCCGTGCGCCTCCGCGCTGCGCGGGTTCAGCTCAGCGGCCTTTCGCAGACAGAGCAGTGCGCTCTCCGTCTTGCCCAGGCGGAGATAGACCTCGCCCATGGCCATCTGGATGCCGAAGGACTGGGGTGCATGGAGAGCCGCCTCCTGGTAGGCGGACAGAGCGTTGGTGAGGTCGCCGAGCGCCTCTGCGGTGGCGCCGCGAATCACCAGACGGGAGACGAGCGGATCCACCTGCGGCTGCGCGGTGGTAGGCGGGGTCTCCGCGCCGGAATTCCGAGTCGCCAAGGGTCCGCTGCAGCCGCTGCTGAGAGTGAGCAGGCAGAGAGTAAGTGCGGCCCACGAACGCGGGCTCATCATTGTTCCTCGCAAGGGTAGTGGCATATGCTTGACAAAGCGTAATATACCATAAGCAGCCAACATTTACAAGCAAAAAATCGGATGCCCCACCGTTCGAAGGGTAAGCTACCATTGGAACCGCGACCGGTGCCTGTGGGTTCCCACGACGCAGCCCTCACCAATACGCAGCGAAGCCTGGCAATGTGCTGTACCGCATGGTACACAGGGCCGTACCGCCAGGTACAGGATCAAGGGTCGGGGAGGGCTGGCTGTCCACGAGGTAGGCTTAACCCCTTGTATTCTCGTGGCCCGCTTCTTCGGTTTGGCCGTGGCACGTGCATTGCAAATGTAGAGGCGACTGGAGGGAGGTTAACGAGGATGGAACGGATCATTTTGCGACCATGGATTCTGCTCTTCGCCACCGTGGCAGGGATGCTGGTGGTGCCGCTGGTCTTGGCTCAGGGACAGCACGGTGCCCAGGCGGGGCTTGACCAGCTCGACCGTCAGCTGGAAAGGGCGGCGCAGCTTTTGGCTGACCGCAACGACCCAGCGCTCCAGGCGCTCCTTGAGCAGGCGCGGCAGTTGCGTGCGCAGGCCGCCAACGAGATGACCCAGGGCAGGCACGCGCAAGCAAACGCGCACATTGTGGCAGCCAGAAGGGTGCTGGACCAGTTGATGGCACGGCTGCTGCAAAGCCCCGTGGGGCAGCTCGGCGAGCGCCTGCAGGAGCTGATGCGCCACGCGGAGCAGGTCGTCCCGGGCAGCGGCAATATGGAAGCGGAACGGCTGCTCGCCCGCGCGCGCCAACAGCAGGCCCGGGCCGCGGAGGCGGTCCGCCAGCAGCGCTATCAGGCAGCGGCAGAGCACTACCGCGTGGCAATCTACTGCAGCAAACGCGCTCGTGACCTGGTGCAAGGAGGTGGGCGCACAGGGGCCGGCCGCCTGGAGGAGGCGCGCGAGCAGTACCTGACGCTGCTGGATGTGGCGGAACAGGCGGCGGCGCGAAGCGACAACCCCATGGCCAGGCGCTCACTGGAACAGGCGCGTCGTCACGGGCTGTTGGCAGGGCGTGCCCTGCACCGGGGTGACGCAGCCTTGGCCTGGGAGCTCTACCACCAAGGCATACGCATTCTCCTGCGCTGCATCAGCATCAGCGAGGGCGAAATGGGTTCCCCGCGCGAGCGAGCTGAGGAGGAAATAGAGCGCGTCGAGGCACTTCTCCAGGAAGCGGCACGGGAGGAGCAGCGTTCCCCGTCGCCAGAGGGCCGGCTTCTTTTGCCCAAGGGAGACGAACTCCTCTCCCGCGCCCGTCGGCACTTAGCGGCCGGTGCTTTCCCCATGGCGCTGCAAAACGCGGAGCTTGCCGAAGGCATTGCCTACCGTTTGCTGCACAGGGGCGCAACGCCGCGTGATGCTCTCGCAGTGAGGGTCGAGGAAGAAATCACTCGCCTGCGCCTCGACCTGGAGCGGGCGCGCCAGGCCGGCGGCGAGGGGCAAGAAGAATTGGTAACCCAGGCTGAGCGTCTCCTTCACCTCGCCGAACAGGCCGTGGGGCTTGGGCGTTACCGGATGGCACTGGTGTGGGTCCTGGCCGGCGACAGGCTGCTTTCGCCGCAGATGGGGGCCGGCCCTGCAGGCTCAGCCACCGAGGTTGCCCAGCGGCTGGAAGAATTGGACCAGGCAGTGAACCGGCTCACTTCTACGGCTGAGCAAACCGACGAAGATCGCGAGATCATTGTCCAGGTGCGGGCGCTGCGCCAGGCGGCAGCCATCGCTCTGCAGCGCGGAACGCCAGACGTGGCCAGGCATCTCGTTGACAGTGCCACGGACCTGTTTGCCAAGGTCCGCGCGCATAGGGATGAGTAGAGCCACAGAGAATGAAATGAAAGGAGGGCAAGGCGGGACATAAGAATCGGAGCCATGGAGGAGCAGGCGGTTGCCTTCCCTCGAACCTTAGCGAAAGTTGGAAGTTTGGAAAATGAACATGCATTTGGAGGAATGAGGATGAACAGGAGACTAACCTTGGGGTATGGGCTTGTGCTTGCAGCGGTGGGGGCGATCATGCTCAGTTGTAGCAAGAACCCGGCTGGACTTGCGGATCGTTCCGAGGATGAGGCGGCCATCCGCACGCTTGTGTTAGCCGACGTGGACATTTTCCATGAAATGGGGCTTGATGATGGCGGGGCCCAGCCACCTGAGTACGAGGCCGGTGGCCTCCCCAAGTCCGGCGACTATATCGAGCCGGTGCGCTTTGGTCGGCGTGGCAAGTTCACGTTAGAGTCCGTGGACATTCAGTTCTCCGGCGTGCCTGGAGAGCCGGACACCCTCGCCATAGCAACCATTACCAAGACCTTCACAGGCACCTTTGTCGTTGTTGCCAGGGATACGGACAGCACCACGCCCGAGACCTTCAAGGTCTATGAGAAGCCGGTGCGCAGCACCGTCGTCCGCAAGGCAAAACTGCGGCGGGTCGGGTACTCCGAGAATGCGCGGCGCAACTGGCGGCTCGTCGAGGTGTCGATGAGCGAGGGCGTCGCGGAGCAGGCAACCGTCAGCATCAGCAGCATGGCTCTTGAGGCGCCTGGGCAGCAGCCCATCGTGGTTACCGCTCCTCTGGACTTTTGGCTGAAGCGACACGACGGCCTGCCGTGCTTCGCCCAGGGCGACACGATCAAGCTCTACGTGGCGGTGACCAACAGCAACAACCATCCGCCGGCCCCTGGTACGACCGTACTCGTTCACTTTGGCGTGGACCGCGGGCTGCAGCGCGCGCGTCGCCCCCTCAACGACGAGGGAATCTACCCTGACCAGGTCGCTGGCGACGGGGTGTTCAGCGGATATTGGGTGGCTAAGCATGAGCAGGGACTGCGCCATATGCTGATCGATGCCATTGACCACGGCACCATCTACGACGACGTGGCGCCCTACAACGCCGTTTGCTGGGGGATGGTCTACGGAAGAGAGGGCAGAGGCGGATGGTAGTGGGCCACCCGCTCTTGTAGTTGTCTGTCTCACAGTGGAGGCAATGGGTTATGGAAGGGAAGACGTATTCTCGATGGCTCCTGCTGGCAGTGGCTTTGCTCTGGGCAGGGACAGCGCTGGCCCAGCAGGTGGTCGTGAGACCTCACCAGGTGACGTTGCAGCCTGGGCAGGGGCAGCAGTTTGAGGCACAGCTCTTTGACCGCGCCGGTCGACCAGCGCGGGGAGTCACCTGTACCTGGTCAGTTGAACCGAGTTCCCTTGGCACCGTGACCAAAGACGGCTACTTCATCGCCGGGCCGGAGCCGGGCGTCGGACGCGTGATAGCCTCTGCCGCTCTGGCGGGCGTGGAGTATCGGGGCAGCGCCGATGTGGTTGTGGCCGAAGGACGTGGTTCTGGCAGGCAGCTCCTGGTGGAGCCCGCAGAGGTGGTGCTGGCTCCCGGCCAGTCGCAGCAGTTCATTGCGCGCGTGATGACAAGCAGCGGCCTAAGCATCGTCCCCAGCGAGGTGCGATGGGAAGTACTGCCCACCTCTTTGGGCACGATAACGCCCGACGGCCTGTTCACCGCCGGGACGGTGGCCATGGCCGGTCAGGTCATTGCCCAGGCAGCTGTGGATGGCAGGCTCCTGAGGGGAGCGGCGCGCGTCCTGGTCAGCCAGGGGGCAAATGGACTGATCGCAGGGCTGGTAATGGACGGGCGCGACGGCTCGCCTTTAGCCGGGGCGCTGGTGACTGTGCAGCGTTTGGGTCCCTTGCCGTGGGCAAGGCGCGACACCACGGGCGCCGACGGCAGCTACGCCGTCCCTGTGCTGGCCCCGGGACTGTACGTGGTGCACGCTTGTGCTGCCGGCTTCCTTCCCGAGTACTATGACGATGCACCCTCGCTCCGGGAGGCCACGTCGATCAGCATCGCGCCCGGGGATACTGTCACGGGCACCGACTTTGCCTTGGCACGAGGCGGGGCAATAGGCGGGATGGTGGCTGCGGAGGCCGGTAGCCTGCCGCTGCCAGGCGCCCATGTGCAGGCCTACTCGCTAACCCTTCCCAACGTCCGGTATCACGCGGTTACTGACGACGGCGGCCGCTATCTGATTGGGTCGCTGCCGCGCGGCTCCTACGTAGTCGAGGCAAACGCAGCCGGCTACAAAGGTGAATTCTACGCAGACGCCGCCACGTTGCGCACCGCTACGCTGGTGGAAGTGGCGGAAGGTGACACTACCTTCGGCATCGACTTTTTCCTGGAGACCAGCAGTGCGATCACCGGCCGTGTGGTGGACCAGGCAACCGGAGCGCCGATTCCCCTGGCGCGTGTCTGTGCCCATGTCCTCGATGGGGTCGGCAGTGGCCGCGACCGGATAGCCACTACCCACACCGACAGCAGCGGTTGCTACACTCTGCCCGTGCGTCCGGGCACCTACCAGGTGCTGGCGAGCGCGCGCGGCTACGCGGATGAATGGTACGACGGGGTGAGCGACCGGCGGCTTGCTACGCCAGTGGTGGTCGTGGCAGACCAACACACCTCAGGCATCGATTTCCGACTCAGCGCGGTGAGCGCCATCGCTGGCCGTGTGACGGATGAAGCGGGCGGCTTGCCGATTGTGGGAGCGCTGGTCACCGCGTACCAAGGTGGCCCGCGAGCATACTGCTCCTCAGCGCGTACCGATGAGAAGGGTCGCTACCTGATTGGCAATCTGCAGCCTGGCAACTACCTCGTGCGTGCTGCTGCCCCCGACTATCTGGCCGAATGGTACCTGGAGGCCGAAACTGTCCGCGACGCCACCCCGGTAGCCGTGGCGGCGGCCGACACCGTGCAGGGTGTCGACTTCACCGTGAAGCGCGGCGGCAGCATCAGCGGCTCGGTCCGCAGCCAGAGGAGCGGGCAGCCGATTGCCGGTGCTCGCGTGGAGGTGTTCAGCACCGGAGGCCCGTTCTCCCGGGTGGCCTTTGCCGACAGTGAAGGCACTTATGCCGTGGCCGGGCTGCCCAGCGGGAGCTACCTTGTGCGCGCCTCGGCGCGGGACCACGTGCCCATCTACTACGACGGAGTCCTGACGTGGGCGCGGGCCACGCCGGTGACCGTCAATGCCCCGGAGCAGACAGCTGGGATCGACTTCTTGCTGCCTTCTCGCGTGCCGGACGGGGCGACCATCGCCGGACGCGTCACCGATGAGCACACCGGGGAGCCTTTGCGCGGCGTACGCGTCTTCGCCAGCCCGGTGCGGCCTGGTCAGGTCTACACCGACCTCACCGACGGCGAAGGGCTTTACCTGTTGACCGGGCTCCGGCCTGGAGCCTACATCGTGTGGGCCTTCAAGACCGGCTACCTGGCAGAATTCTACGAAGACAGCCACTCTTGGCGCGACGCCACCCCCATCACTGTGGCGGCCGGGGATAGCATCAGTGGCATCGACTTTGCGCTCACACCGCAAGAGCGAGGGCCGTTCATGGTGGCAGGGACGATCGCCAGCAAAGAGGGCCGGTCGGTCGCCGGGGGGGTGGTCCTGGCGCGCCGCGGCGAGGAGCTGGTGGCCACTGCCGTGAGCAACGAGAACGGCCAATACGCGCTGGACGAGCTCCCCAACGGCAGCTACACAATCTGTGCGCTCCTCCCTATCGGCGATGGGTCTGCGCAACCACCGCAAACCACAGCTCCGGTGGCGGTCACACTGAGTGCGGCAGATCCGATGCGCAACAATGTTGACCTGGCGCTTGCGCCGACGAACGGTCCGCCCGCTGACCAGCCAACTCTTCCGGCGAGGTTTGCTCTCTTAGGGAATTCGCCCAATCCCTTCAATCCCGGAACTTCGATCAGGTTTGAGCTGCCGGAGCCGGCACGGGTGAGGATCACCATTTACAACGTGCTTGGGCAGCCGATCCGTGAACTGGCAAACGCTGCCTTCGACACCGGCCGGCATGCGATCTTCTGGGAGGGCAAGGATCGGCATGGCAACCAGGTCGCCAGCGGCGTCTACATTTGCAGGCTCGAGGCACAGGCAGCCTCTGGCGGGCGGCATCTGTTGGTGAGCAAGATGCTGCTTGCCCAGTAGGCGAATGCTGTGCTCCTCCCAGGAGGGGACTGGGATCCGGCCCGGTCCCCTCCGCTCCATATAGAAGAGCAATCGGACACGGGGAGACAGCTAGGCAAGCGAAAAGCGAGCTCCGTGGAGTGTGGGAGAGGAGGCATTGGCAATGCGAGGTGCCTGCATCATGTTCGTGATAACGACAGTCTTGTTTCCCCTTGCTGCGGGGTGCGCGAGCAGGGCGGTGTATGTACGCACGGCCCCGCCGGCCGTACGCGCGGAGGTGGCTGGTCGCCCTCCGTTCGCAGGGGCGGTGTGGGTAGCCGGTCATTGGGAATGGCACGGAAACTGGGTCTGGAGGCCAGGCCATTGGGCAAGAGCTCCCAAAGGAAAGGTCTGGGTGCCCGGATACTGGCGAGAGACGCCTCGCGGCTGGGTGTGGGTAAAAGGGCACTGGGCACGACGGTGACGAGGCGGACATACGCATCGACAATGGCAGATGCCGGTGTTTTTAGCAGTGGCTCATAGACTTGCCCTCCTGACCAGGAAGGTCGCGCTGAGCATGACCTTCCTGGTCTGCTTCTTGTGCGCAGGGACACTCCACGCCCAGGATTCCCTCCGCCTGAGCATGCAGGGGGAGGATCAGGCGACGGCCCAGACCCTCTACGAGCTCGCCCTCCTCCGCGTGCAGCGCATCGTGCCCGACTTTTGGACGCGCGGCGATACCAATGCGGTAGCCCCAGAGGTTCGTCCCCTGCTGCAGGAGGCTCTCCGCTTAGCCGGGCAAAGGGAATGGGCGGCTGCTGAGGCGTTGCTGAGCGTTGTCGCCGACTATGTGTCGGCCGCCCAGAGCCGCCCTACCACGCTGTCGCCCACGGAGGACCAGGGGGATGACCAGGCGGCTCGGCGCGCACGCTGGTACCCCGAGCTGTTCATGGGCATGGAGGGATGGAGACAGCGCTTTTCTCTTCCCGGCGAGCTTCAGGACACCACTCTGGCAGAGAGCTCGGGCAATCCCCTCCTTGGGGTGCGTCTTGCTATGGAACGGGGCACGCCGCGCGACCGGTTGGTTGACGGCTCCTTTGAACTGCGCTCCAGCCGCGACTACCAAACCGGGCGGCTTTCCCTCGGCTACCGGGCGCGGTTCAAGAAAGGGCACTACCTCGCGCTGCAAAATGACCTGGAGGGAACGGCTTTCCGGGACCCCGGCACACCGGACTACGCGCGGGGCAATCTGCGGGCAGAGCTGACCTACGCGCTGGCACCCGAGTTGACGACCGCGCTGACCTACACCGGGTCCTTGCAGCGCTACGCCAACCCTGGGCCCTTCTACGCCAGCTTCGTTGCCCATCGCTTGGGCGGAGGGGTCACTGCTATTGCCGGGCCGGCGACGCGTCTGTCTGTGGGGTATGGTTTCGAGCACTGGAGGTACCCGTCCGCGCAAACGCGAGACCTTGAGGACCATCGCCTGAGCAGTCGGTTTTTCCATCGAGGACTGTTCGTCGAGGGCAGCGCCCGGTATCGCTTGTTTGTCGCGCCTTTTGCGGACAGCCTGTACAACAACGACTATCTGGAGGCGCAGGTACGTGCCGAGTGGCGGCGGGACCTGCTCCCGGGGCTGGGTCTGGTGCTCCGCGCAGAGCTGTGGGTCAGGGACTATGCCTACCCAAGCTCGGCAACGCCCGACTATCGCGTGGTGGATGTGGCGCCGGCCCTCCGTTTTGCCGTGACCAGAGTCGGTGCCCTCGAGGTCGGCTATCAGCTGCAGAAGCGCACGCCTGCGCACACGGCAAGTCTGACGGATGATCCGTTCGCGCGCATCGACGAATACGTCTCCCAAGGCCCGACGCTCTCCGTGGAGGTGAGTGGTCCTGGCGGCCTGCTCGTCTCGGCCAATGCCAGCGTCGGCAAGGTCGCGTACACGGCCTCGCCCGCACGTGAGGCGTCAGGGTTGTCCTTCTTTTCGGACCGCCGTGCCTCGGCAGTGATGTGTTTTGTTACCTGGCCACTTTCTCTGCACTGGGAGCTGGAGCTCATGGCCAACCATGACGCCGACCTCGACACCGGGGAACAAGATTACGACTCGCGGGCTTCCTTCCTCACACTTGAACTGCGCTACCGCTTCTGATTTCCAACTCCACTCTGGATCACCCGTCCTGCCGCAGTGGGGGCCAAACTCTGCGTGAAACAATTTCTCTCCGTGGCCGTTTCAACGGGATGCAGCATCTGCAGGGAGGCGAGGGGTCTGCGCTGTTCTCGGAGGGCGCCGTTGCCTGTACTGGCAGGCTGTCCTGGCAGCACATTTGCTGGCAAGAGAGGTGCCACATGAAGAGGACAAACGAGACGATGATCGTGGCCGGGGCCCTCATCACGCTCCTCGGCGTACTGCTTCTTCTGACCAACTTGGGGATTCTCCCTCTGGAGAAGGAGACAGTGTGCACCATCATGCTGAGCGTCTCGGCCGTGGCTTTCGCGCTCAGTTACTCCCGCGGTCGCCAGCAGTGGTGGGCGCTCATGGTGGCGTGCATCCTCGGCCTGATGGTGCTGGAGCGGACACTCCCCTCCCTCGCTCATGACCAGCGGCGATTCATCCGGGGAGCCTCTCTCTGCGCCGTCGGGGCACTGTTTCTCGGCGCCTTTCTCCGGCAGCGTCAGCAGTGGTGGTGGCTCATACCCAGCGGAGTGTTGTTCACCCTTGGGGTGACCGCCCTTCTGCGGAGTGCTCATCTTGTGCGTGGGGGCTATCATGGCGTGCTCTTTTTCACAGGCTTGGGTCTCACCTTTGGCGTGCTCTACCTGCTGGGCAGGCAAACGCAAAGTCTGCGCTGGGCACAATATCCGGCCGTAAGCCTGCTGGCTGTCGCCGCTCTTCTGCTCCTGGGGCATGCGCCGAGGGGAGACGAGTTGGTGGTGCCGCTTTGCCTGTTGGCGGTGGGCCTCTTCCTGGTCACTCGCAATCTGCGCCGCCTGAAGAGCAGAGGGCAGGCCTCGCCCGAAGAAACAGCTTGACATTTGGCCGCAGTTTTCTTAAGATTTGCTTGGCTATTGTACAGCGCACGAGAAGACTGCGGTGGTGATATGCGAGCCAAACCGGACGTCAAGGCACAACAAGAAGGCGCAAGCTCCGTGAGCTTGCTCCCCTCGGTGGAGGCGGTGCTTTCGTCAACGCAGGGGGAGAAGCTCTGCGCACGTTTTCCGCGTTGGCTGGTCAAGGAAGAAGTGGTGCACCAGCTGGCCGAGTTGCGCCGCCACATGCTGGCGGGCCAGAAGCTCAGAGTCGGCACGCGTCCAGCCGTGGTGACCTCTGTGCTGCGGACGGTGCGCAGGCGTCTGAGTGCTCTGCAGCGTCCTTCGCTCAGGAGGGTAATCAACGCGACCGGCATCGTGCTGCACACTGGACTGGGCAGGGCGCCCTTGGCTGAGGCAGTGCGCCGGAACGTCCTGGCCGTTACCGAGCACTACTGCAACCTGGAGCTTGACCTTGAGAGCGGCAAGCGCGGGAATCGCCTGCACCACGTGGAAGAGTTGCTGTGTCGCCTGAGCGGGGGCGAAGCTGCGTGCGTGGTCAATAACAATGCCGCCGCGGTGTTGGTAGCCTTGAACACGCTGGCCTACGGCAAAGAGGCCATCATTTCGCGCGGGCAGCTTGTAGAGATTGGCGGCTCCTTCCGCATGCCGGAAGTCATGGAGAAGAGCGGCACGGCCATGGTGGAAGTGGGCACCACCAACAAGAGCAAGCTCACCGACTATGAGCGCGTCATTTCCGACAGAACCGGCGCGGTGGTTGTGGTGCACACCTCTAACTACCGCGTCCTGGGTTTTACCGCAGAGCCGGCCTTGCGGGAAATCGTGGAGCTGGCCCATGCGCACGATGTGCCGGTGATCCACGACCTGGGTGGCGGTGTGCTCCTGGACCTGCGCAAACTTGGGCTTCCCTATGAGCCGCTCGTGCAGGAGAGCGTGCAGGCAGGGGTCGACGTCGTCACCTTCAGCGGCGATAAGGTGCTGGGTGGGCCACAGGCGGGCATCATCGTGGGCCGACGTGTCCACGTGGAAGCCATCAGAAGCAACCCCTTGATGCGCGCAGTGCGGTGTGACAAGATGACCATCGCCGCTTTAGAGGCCACGCTGCGGCTCTTCCTGGACGAGGAACGCCTCCTCGTCGACAACCCCACGCTGCGCATGCTCTCGGCGCCTGTGAGCACGGTGGAGGCTCGTGCGCGGCGGCTCGTGGAGCTCCTGGTGGGCGCGCACGCCGACAGGCTCCATCTGCGCGTCCAGCAGAGCAGCTCCCAGGCAGGAAGCGGGGCATTGCCGTTGGAGCAGATCCCCAGCCGCGCGGTGGTGGTGAGCTGCGACGGCCTCAGCGCCAGCGAGCTGGCCAGTCGGCTACGCAGCCTGCCGCTGCCGGTGATAGGCTATGTGCAAGGAGAGGAGCTCTACTTGGACATGCGCACGGTGCGGGATGACGAGGTGCCGCTCCTCGCAAAAGCCCTGGGCAAAGTGACTGGCACGAGAACCGCGGCTGGGCGAAGGTAGCCCCTCACCTTCGGCCGCGGAGCTGGCGCTGGCGGCGGGCCTCAAAAAGGAGGATGCCCGCTGCCACTGAGACGTTGAGCGAACTAATCCTGCCGTGCATGGGGATGCGAATAAGAAAGTCGCACTTTTCCCGCGTCAGGCGTCGGAGTCCCCGTCCTTCCGCGCCCAAGACCAGCGCAGTGGGCCCAGTGAGATCTGTGGCGGTGTAGTCCTGCGGGGCATCTTCGGCTGCGCCGAATAACCATACGCCCCTTTCCTTTAGCTCTTCCATAGTCCGTGCCAGATTGGTGACCCGCGTCACCGGCAGATGGACGGTGGCCCCAGCGGCAGCTTTCTCCACCGCTGGGGTGACGGCCACAGCACGGTCGCGCGGGATAATGACCCCATGTGCCCCTGCTGCCTCGGCGGAGCGGATGATGGCGCCGAGATTGTGAGGGTCCTCTACGCCATCCAGCACCACTAACAAAGGCGGCTCGTGGTGCTCATCGGCACGGTGGAATATGTCGTCAATGCCGGCGTAGGCGAACGGTTCCACTTCGGCGGCCACCCCTTGGTGCTTGGAGGTCTGGGTCATTCTGGTGAGTTCTTCGGCGGGCAGACGTTCGGCCGGCACGTTGGCGGCTGCAGCCAGGGCGAGGAACTCTTGCGTCGCTGCCGGGCTCAGGGTGGCAGCAAGCCACAGGCGGCGCACGCCCCGCCTGCTGCGCAAAAGCTCGCGCACCGGATTGCGACCGTAGACCAGCTCTTGCAATTGGCCTCCTTGGTTGTAACTGCAGCCGAGTAAGACGCCACCTTCCTTGGTCGGAAAAATACCAAACGTCCAGCAATTGGTCAAGGGGAAACTGGGAGGTGGAGGAGATGATCCGGCAGGTAGTCCCCTCTCCCTCATTGGTCTTTGACAACTTCCATGTTGTCCGTCAGCTCATGCATGCCGTGGACCAGGTCAGACGGCACGAGGTCCCGGCCGCCGCAGGAGGCACACCGTCTGCGCAAGAGCAATCCGCAGCTTCTGGAGGGGACACGCTATCTGTGGTTGAAAAACCCTGCGCAGCTGACTCCTCCGGAGCGGCAACGTCTCGGCTACTTAGAGGGATTGAATCTCCAGATCAGTCGCGCCTATCTGCTCAAGCAGCAGCTGCGTCATCTCTGGGAGAAGCGGACTCGCCCAGAGGCAACGGCGTTCCTGGGGCACTGGGTCAGTATGGCCATGGAGTCGCAGCTCCGGCCGATGCACGAGTTCGCCTCCCTGCGCAGAGGGCATCGCGATGGGGTGCGGGTTTTGCGTTTCCCATTGACAGCGGCCTTGCAGAGCCAATGAATGCCAGTGCCAACGTGATCAGCCTCAGGGCACGGGGCATATCGATCCCCGGTGGCCTTTTCCATCCTATTGCTCCACTGTCTGGGCGGCGTCAAGATGCCCACATTAGTGCACAAATTCGCGTGAGCGGGGGCATTTCTTCTCTGCCACGAGAAGATTCACGCCACTCAAGGCATCGCCCTTCGTTTCGGCATTCCCTTTGTCGCCGATCGAGTGCATGGAGCGCAACTTTTGGAAGTGTCCATTTGATAGCGGTCTCCAGATGTTGTTCCACCCTTCACAGCACGTCCCCCTTTGTGCAGCCCGGTTTTTGTTGGCAAGAGGTTTGTGGTTAAAGTAACTCTTACAGTCGAGAATCTCCTCCACCTCCATAGCAAATACGACACGATTACCGCTACTTTTTGGACTCAGTCCGACGATCCAATCCCCCACTTTCGCTTTCCGTCTTGTTGCCACCTTGCAATTGGCAAGCGTACAATAGCCCCCGAACGGGATGGGCGCGAATCCAGTGTCATGTCGAACGATGTAGGAAAAAAAGCCTCATTCTTCGCGTCTCTCCAATGCTAACGTCCAGCATCAGCGACAGCGCGGAGCAGTGCCCGTTGTATTCCGTTGTTAGATGGCTAATCACCGGTCTGCTTGTCGGCGAACTGATCGGCCCAAGCTAAGCGATCTTCCCCCACATCAGTTGCGGTTGCTGACCTAAGCTTCGACAGGGCATCTTTCGCTTCGGATCTTGAGAAGCCTATACTGCGCAGGAAACCATATACAATCATTCCTGTTCGATGAATGCCGGCCGAACAATGTACGTAAACTCCACCGCCTTTGTCGAGAATCTTTGCCAATTGCTGGTAAAGATCATGGATTTTCGGCAGCCACTGATTGCTCGGTTGCTGCGCGCATTCTAAAGGCAACCAGAGCCACTCAATACCCGCCTTTCTGGCTTGGTTTCGAATCTCGAAGGCTCCTTCAGATTCCCCAAGTATCGTCAGAATATGGGTGATGCCTCGCGACCGCATAGAGTGGATCGCTCTGAATTTCGGCCTAGGTCCAATCGTGATAAAACCGTTACCCACCTTCAGCCGATGAAGAGGGCCGCCCTTTGATCGAATCTTCTTCGCCTTCTCCAAAGCGCCGATCAAAGGTCCATGTACGGTGCCGGCTGATGTTGCTCTTAAGGTGATTCGAAGATCCTTAAGCACTGAATCAGCTAGCTGCACGCAGCCATCTGCATCTGCAGATAACTGTTCCAAGGCTTCTTCAACGCGCTGCGCTAAGAGTGAAAGCTCTTGTTCGGTTTTCATTCGGTCTTTGACCATCTAACGGCACCGAGCTCAGCCGCAGCGCCGAGCCAGGGAGCGAAGCGGTGTTGGTTCGACGCGCAGCTAAGGCCCGCCTCCCCTGAGCATGCACCTCCACCCAGTATAGACGCGCCCTTGCTCTCTGACCTTCCACCTCTCTGCACTTAGCCCCACTTTTCCCAACCGCCATACTGCCTTCACTGCCCCACCGACAACCAGGCCCTGGTCCTCAATCTGCCACCCCCATCAACACCGCCCCGCTCACCCTAGTGCCTGCCAGCCTCAACCTCAAGCGCTCTCTCCCCCGCCGTAGGGGCACCGCCCCCCCACCACCGCTCTGGCAGCCCAACCACATCACCCGATCCGCCCGCCGTACCCACCCGGGGCCTCTTCTCTCCGCGCACTCCCAACCGGGCCAGTCACCTGACCCGCTGTGGGAGACCGCCCCCCACCGGGCTGACGTGCAAGGTCAATCCCATCACCGAGAGAGCGACCTTAACCTGGCTGTTCACCCCCTGTCCCCCCTGCGGGTAAGGGCCTAACGTCCGGCATCGGCGGTGGCGCGGGGCGCGATCCGCTGAATGCATTTGTTAGCGGCTACCGCGGAAACCGAGCATCCCATGCCGCAACTTCCACAACTGCGCGTGCGAACACATCGGGCCCGATTTTATCTATCCAATCAGCTTCTTTGGGACGATGAATCGCAATAGAACGCCCCCCTCTTTGCCTGACCGTTACACCGGCAGCAAGGCTGCTGTCAAGGAGCACAGAGATGGTCGTAAGTAAGAAGATTGAGTAATCATCGGCCAGTTGCCGGACGCCGCTGTCGTGTACGAGCCAGCAAGCAAGAGCATCTCCCACATCGTGATATGGACCATGATCATAGGCAGTGAGCCAGTCGAAGAACCTGTCAGCGGCTTCATGGCAAACGATCATGTACCCTCCTCCCACTTTGGTTAAGGTGGGGGATCACCGGCGCCGCGCAGCGTCGTCCGTTGGATGCTGCTATTCAGCCAGCCTCTTGCGCCTAACAAAGCGGACGAGATCTGGGCAGACCAGCCGACGCTCATCGACCACCTTCCACCTCGTCTTTCGGTATTCTCGCCAGAATTCCGGCCGCTGGCGGCACACCGCGTCTCCACCTCCGAAGAGGAGGGCCCAGCCCTCCTCCCCCGGATCATCACCGTTGGGCCCCCTGCTCGAAAAGCCAATACCCTTCAGGGGGACGACCAAGGTAGCCCGGTGAGGGCCCGCCCGGATGATGTCCGGGTTGGCAATCGAGTGACCGTGGAACCAAACCCGGGCCACCTCCTCGTCAAGAAGGAGTTACAGTGTGTCCGACCCACTCTGTCCCTGCAGGACGCTGGGCCCTTGGTGAGTGATCAGGACATCGACCGCGGGCTGGCCCAACAAATGGGCCACGGCGTCCTGGTCGATGTACACCATCTCATGATAGTTGACACGCCGCTGGTTGCGCTCGATCCCACCGACGCCCGCAACCACCAGCCCCGACGGAGTACGGCACCGCCACCCACTTGGCAGGTAGCGAATGTGCCGGCCCGGCTCGACAGCCGGTAGTGTCAGTAACTCGGCTGGCTCGTCAGGGATTTGCGGTGAAACCAGAGTTTGCAGGTGGGCAAACCCCTCGTGGTTGCCGTGGACCATGACTACCGGGCAGAGCAAACCGAGCCCCCTCTTCAGCTGGCTCGAAGATCTTCGCAAGACACTCTGGCTGCGGGTCCACGGCCCACTGGTACAGGAACTCCAGCTCACACGGGTTCGCCTTCCCGTGCCGGCGAGTCGCCCTGTCCAGTTGGTCCTCGGACGTGAACGTCCCGACGTCCCCGCAGAGGAACACCGCCTCGAACGCCAGCCCCAGATGGCGTTGCCATCGCGCGGCTACGCACAGGCCCAGTTGCAGGTGCCCGTGGACATCGCCAATCACGCAGACGGCCCGTTCACTGTCGCCCTCAGACGACAACAACAACCTCCGCTGGTCGAACGTTCGGCATTAGCAGCAGGGCCGGGCGTCATGCGCTGCATGCGATTGTCAGCGGTTACCGCTTCGCAAGTTGTTGACAAACTCACGAATTGCATCGAGCCACTTGGCTTCGGTGTCGTCGGCAGCTTGCTCATTCTCTATTCGTTCCCAGCCCTTCTTGTTGTACTCATTTTGCGCAAAACTGAAACCAATATCCAGTTGATGCCGTGAGCACACATCGAGAAAGTCACAGACCACGTCCCGGAAAAACATAGGATGCCTAGAAACCCGGTCGAAAAATCACTTGCTGAGTGTTTGTTGTTGTGATATTTTGGGCTCAGCCATCAGATGTCGTCGCAACATCAAGGAGCTGAGCGATGTTTCGAGCCAGGAATCCGCAACGAGACGCATTCTCGGCGGTGCGTCGGGTTCGGGCCGATCTGTCCTGGAAGGTGGCTCTGGACATTGCGCCCGAGGAAATTCCCTTCACGGCCAAGAGCACCCTGGTGGTGTTCCGCGCCAAGCTTTTGAGCTCGCAGAAGGAGCGTGCGTTGTTCGAACGGATCGTTGGGAAAATCGAGGCGGCGATGCCGGGCAGGCCTCGTGGGCGGCGCTGGGGAAAACGAATCGCTCTGGACACCACCCCGGTGTTCGGGCGCGGGGCCGTCAAGGACGTGTTCAATCTGCTGGCTGACTTGATCCGCACCGTGCTGATCCTGCTGACGCAGGCGAAAGGCTCTCAACCGGCGGCATGGGCCCGGAAGCACCAGTTCGGGCGGTACTTTGGAAAGAGTTTCAAGGGCATGTGCCGCATCAATTGGGACGATCCGACCGAGCGGGACACGCTCCTGGCTCAGGTGGTGGCCGATGCGAGAAGAGTACGGCACCTGGCCCATGAAGCGATGGCCACAGGGCAAGTGAAGCGTCTGCCTGAGAGACTGCAGCAACAGCTCAGGGAGAAGCTGTCGCTTGTGGACGAAATCATAACGCAGAATGTGGAGGACAAGCGCGACGGCACCGCGACGATGAAGCAAGGGGTGGCGCGGGGTCGCATTGTGTTGACGACAGATCCGGAGATGCGACATGGGCGCAAAAGTGAGTCGGTGCGTTTCGATGGTTACAAGTCGGGTGTGGCGGCCGACACCGACACGGCGGTAATCGCCGCGGTGGCGGTAGCGCCTGCGAACCGCCACGATGGGAGCTTCTCCCAGACTTTGGTGGAGCAGACCGAGCGAGCCATCGGCGAAAAAGTCGAGGAAATCATCGCCGACAGCACCTTCGGGGATGAAGCCAGTCGAGCGCATTGGGCTGAGCGCGGCGTGAAAGTAACGGCGAAGGTTCCTGGGAGTGCACAGAAGGGGGATTTCGCCAAAGAGGCTTTCGCCACGGACCCTGACAAACAGTGGGCGCGATGTCCCGCCGGCCACACCACCCACACCTGGTCGGTTCAGAAGGTCAAGATCGGGGGAAAGGAGTTCGAAGGGCGTCGGTTCGTGTTTCCGGCCCGGGGTTGTAGGAAGTGCCCCTTCTACCGGCAGTGTGTCAGCAGTCGGCGCAGCAACGGCCGGTCGATCACCGTCCACCCCTTTGAGGACTACCTGGCGGCGGCTCGACAGGAGCAGGCGACGGAGAGCTTCCGTGACCGATACAGGAAACGAGTGGTGGTGGAGCATCGGATTGCCCGCCTGGCTCAGTTGGGCATGCGAAAAGCGCGGTACTTCGGCAGGGACAAAGTGCTCCTGCAAGCCATTCTGACGGCAATGGTGGCCAACTTGAGCCTGTTCTGGGGCTACGTGCGGTCTCAAGAGGGGACCAGTCCCTTTGTTTCTTGGCTCCTCAGGCGAGTTTGCGCATGAATGTGGGCATCCTTAGGCGGCCGAGCCAGTGGAGTAACAGGGTAGAAAGGACCGCTCGCGATCGATACCC
>JANLFK010000014.1:57282-105454 GCA_024655945.1 candidate division KSB1 bacterium | reverse complement strand
CCATAAGTTCATCAGACCACAGTCCGATTCCATTTCCCGATCCAGTATTGCCTTAACTTGGCGATAGCTAGCCCCGGAGAGATAAAGCTCGGTTATTTTCCTATCAAGCTCTATCCAGTATCTCTTTCTTTTCGGCAGAAAGAGGGCGTTTAAGGCTACTTCCTTACCACAACTCAGACACTCAAGCTGAGGTACTCTAAGGCGGATACTACCCTCGGGTACCACTAGATGGCGCCGATAATGTCCATTGCGCTTAACCTGGTTACTTTCTCGGGGACCACACCTTAGGCATATCCAGGGAGTAGGCTTTCTTTCTCTTATTCTTAGCCATTTTTGACCATGATGTTTATCTACTAAACCTTCCAAGGCTTCCTCAAGTAGTTTCCTTTTCCATTCCCTTAGATTAGCTTTTGCCTGGGAATCTACTAGCTCTGCTACCTCTTTGGGGTCGTTGCACTCTAAGATCCTCTGTGCTATCTTCATCTTGGGCTCCCCTCCTTGTGCTTTCTACCCAGACTAAAAGTCTAACACAAGGTAGGTGAACCCTGTTCTTTATCCCCTTAGAAAAGCCTGAATAAAAAGAACGCTACTCGTCCACTTGGTTCCGGCCACCGATTCGGTGAGTCGGTATAAGGTCTCGATGACCCACTCCACGAAATTCTGCAAGCCGGAGGGGACCAGGCGTATGCGTCGCGTGGCAGCTAAGGCGAGCGCCACCAGGATGACATCCACCAGCAGCGCCGTGAGGAGCGTGTTGGTTACCTGCAGTGGACCGATGCACAACCCTGGTGTGGCCTCTGCCCGGATCATCACCGGCGGCAAGCGGAAGCGCAGGTAGAGGTTGCCGGCGACGAGCAAGGCCACGGCCGCTAAGAGAATCATCAGGATCTTGGTTCGCTTTTTCATGCGGCGGATACTCAGCGCTCAACTATTGCCGACGAGCAAGACGAGCAACACTCACCACGCAGAGCACGACCCCGAGGAGCATCCCTACGATCAACAGCCAGGGTGCAGTACCAAACAGCCGATCCAAGTAGAGCCCCAGGGCGCCAAGGGGGCGGCGACACAGACCAAGACAAGGGCGCTGATGCGCGCCACGGTAGCCATCGCCAGGCTTAACTGCCGAACGGTGGCAAGCCTGTTCTGCTCGCCCACTCGGAAGGCCTCGCGCTTGAACCTGCCTGGTTGCGCTGGCAGGCGCGCTCACAGCCTGGGAATGGCCGCCAGCGTGAAGACCATGATGAACAGGGCGACCGTCTCGATGATGCCCAGCACCATGATGTACTGGCCAAAGCCCTTGCCGGTTTCGCCCAAGGCGTCGGCTGCCTTTGCCCCCGCCTTGCCCTGCATGTAGGCGGACATGCCCATGGCAAAGCCAGCAAAGGCGCCCAGGAGGATCTGGTACAGGTAGGATTCCGCCGGCAGATTGGCGCTGCGGATGGCATTGCGCAGGATCATGCCGTAGATGGTCTGCGACAGGGGGGCACCCACAAAGGCGACCATGATGAACGGCGCCGCCTTGTTTTGGGCAAAAGCCCGCTTCCAGGCTCCCACCGCCGACATCCCCGCCGCCCCGGTACCCAGTGCCGAGCCCACCGCCGCCAAGGCCAACGAAATGCTCATGTCACCAAATCCCTGCACCATACTCTGCCTCCTTTCGACTCACAAAAGAGCTTTGCTGCCGTCACTCCCGAAAGGGCTGGTAAGGTCGCCCGGACCACTGCATACCCAGGTGGCCGGAGAACTCTAACATGTTCAACCGCACACCGTGCACAATCACCGCCATGAAGCCGAGCACGATGTTCAGCGCATGACCAAAGAAGAGGATAAAGGCCGCAATCAGTCCGCGCAGCACCGAGCTGAAGCCCAAGCCCATGGCCATGTCGTTGAAACTGGACTCTACCGTGACCGAAGCAAAACCGACTGCGAAAAGCCGCAGGTACGAGACCACATCAGAGAAGGAGCTGATGACGCTCAGCGGCGTTTCCGCCAATGACTGCAGCACGCCCTTGAGGAACTTGCACTGCGCGTTGGCGAACAGGAGCACCAGCGCCGTGCCGCCGCCGACGAGCGCCAAGATGACCGTCGATGATGGCCCGCTCTTGCCCAAGACCAGGCGCCCAGCTGTGAAGAACAGCCCCCAGACGATGGCAATCCACCCCAGTTGCGCCAACGCCCGCAGCGAGTTGATCAGCCGGAAGGCGTTCATGGCATGGGCCACCGTCAGGTGCAACGCCCCGATGACGAAACAGAGGTACATCAGGAAATTTTGATTGTCGAGGGCAAAGGCATTCACCGGCTCAACGATAAACCGGCGCAAGAAAGGCAGCTGCCCGATTTGCGCCACGCCAAACCAGTTGCCCGACATGGCCCCCCAGATGATCGTGGCAAAGCTCAACACGTACATGAGCAGGAATGGCTCGCGTGGCGCGCTGCTCAGCTTGCGGCGCGCCAGCCAGGTCGCCCCAAGGAAAATGAGGCCGTAGCCGGCGTCGCCAATGAGGATGGCGAAGAACACGCTGAAGAAAAGTAGAAACCAGAAGCTGATGTCGTGCTCCTGGTAGCCAGGCACGGTCCCCAGAAATTTGAACACCGGCTCCACGATCCGCAGCCAGCGGGGGTTGCGAATGAGCGTTGGCACCTCTTCAGGGTTGTCGGGGTCTTCGACGGTGTAGGCCCACCCCTCGCGGTCGGCGGCGGCCGTCACGCGCTTCACCTCATCGGCAGGGCAATACCCCTGCAGGAAGGCGATCTCTTCGGCCTGGCCCATGCCGGCGAGCACGCGACTGAACTCAAGGCGCTTGGCCAGGTGCTCGTGGTGGCGGGCAAGCGCCCTGCGATGGCGCGCCAACCCTGCCAGCTCCTGTTCGAGAGCGCCGATGGCGCTTTCCACCTCTGCCATTTGCGCTTCCAGAGCATCCACTTCCACGGCAGGCATGGGGTCTTCTCTGAAGTCCAGGCGGTCATCAGCAGAGGTAGCAAAGTAGACGAAGTACAGCATGCGCTGCTCTTGGCGGACCACCTGGATCGACTTCTCCGGCGGCAAGGCCTGTACCGCCTGCCGTTCCCCCACGTAGAAGCGCAGGACCACCCCCGCACGCTCCAAGTCCTTGACCGCGCTGAGCGACACCCGTCCCCAGCGCTCGAACCACCGACGTTGTTCGCGCAGCTCCTCCAGCTCGCGGGTCAGTTGCTCCCGTTGGCGGGCACGCTCCAGGATGTGCGCAATCAGTTGCCCGGGCTCCTGCGCCTCTACGGGCGGCTCGGGGCTCTCAGGGCCAACTATGCTCAGGGCCCGCTCCACTTCGGTCAGTTCACCCTCCAGCCGCGCCACGTCCTCCGATTGCGGCGCGGCAACCGGGTGCACGTGCACCACTCCCAGCTGGCGCAACCGCGCCACCGCATCGCTTCTGTCCACCGCCCGCACGAGCAGGGTGAGCTTTTTCATCTTGACAATCATTCTTCGCGCCGCTTTTCGAGCTTTGCCTTGGCGATCTTGCCCCGCACCACCTCGGCGGTCATCTGGTCGCCCAAGAATATCTGGATCACCCGAATGTTCTCCTGCGCCTCCGGGATCTTGATCTCCTCAAACAGCTTGATGCGCTGGATGGTCACCCGCAACTCCTCTTGCAGGATCGCCAGCTGGCGGTCGATGATGCGCAACCGGATGTGCCGCTCGATCTGCTCCTTGCAGACCGCAATCCCCTGGTCGACCCACAGCGGCGTGGTGAAAAGGTCGTAGGGCACCTCCGCGAAGCGGACGGCGCCAAACAAAGGGATGTCGATGCCCGCGATGTTGCCGGTATCGGTGACGACCTCGGCCACCTTTACCAAGGACGGCAGCCCCACCTCCTCGGCAAACACGTCTGCCCACTGGCTGACCTCGCTGTTCACCCGCTCGATGTCCGCCAGCAAGGACTCGCGGGTGCGCTGCAACGCGCGGATTTCCTGCAGCAATTGCTGCTTCTTGAGCTCCAATGTCGGCAGGTAGCGGAGGAAGCGCCGCAGGTTGTCCTTTTGCCTCTTCAGCTCGATCCTTGTCAGCCTGACCTTTGCCATCGCCCGGTCCTGCTATTGCCTGGCTGCTTCTGCGGCTACGGCCTCGCCCACCTCTTCGGGCACTGCCTCTGCCGCCTTCCGCTCCGCTATGCCCGGCCAAAACTCCTTGATCAGCTCTGTGCGCAGCCCGGTCTCCTCAGGCCGGAAGCACTCCGCCAGAATCTCCCATCCCAAGTCCAATGCCCTTTCCAAGGGGATGTTCACCGAGAGGTCCATCATTCTACTTTCGAAGAGCTTGCCGTATTTGAGCAGCTTGTTGTCCCAGGTGCTCATGCGGAAACCCATGGCGCGTTTCTCTTCGGTCTCCTTGTATTGCGCATAGAGCTGGATCATGCCGTCCATGATGGCGCGGTGATCCTTGCGCGTGTTCTTGTTCACCAGCTGCTTGAGGCGACTGAGCGAGCCGAAGGGGTCGATGCGCCCACCGTGCAGGTAGAACTGGCCCTCGGTGATGTAGCCGGTGTTATCAGGCACCGGGTGAGTCACGTCGTTGCCGGGCATGGTGGTGACGGCCAGGATGGTAATGGAACCGGCGTCCTCAAAGTCCACGGCCTTCTCATAGCGCTGGGCAAGCTGCGTGTAGAGGTCGCCAGGATAGCCGCGGTTGGAGGGCACGTGCTCCATGGTGATGGAGATCTCCTTGAGCGCGTCGGCAAAGTTAGTCATGTCGGTCAGGAGCACCAGCACGTCTTTCCCCTGCAGGGCAAACTTCTCGGCGACCGCTAAGCAGAGGTCAGGCACCATGAGGCTTTCCACGATGGGGTCAGCTGCGGTATTGATGAAAAAGATCGAGCGGTACAGGGCACCACCTTCCTCGAGCACCGTCTTGAAGTACATGTACTGGTCGTACTTCAAGCCGATGCCGCCGAGGATAATCATGTCCACCTCGGCCTGCAAAGCAATCCTGGCCAGCAGCTCGTTATAGGGCTCCCCGGAGACCGAGAAGATCGGCAGCTTCTGGGAGACCACCAAGGAGTTGAACACGTCGATCATCGGGATGTTGGTGCGGATCATGCGTCGGGGAATGATGCGCTTGTAGGGGTTGACCGGCCGCCCAGCAACTGGAATGAGGTGCTCGCTCAGTTGTGGCCCCTTGTCACGCGGCATGCCCGCGCCGTCGAAGACGCGGCCCAGCATATTTTCCGAGAAGGTCACCAGCATGGGGTGACCGAGGAAGCGCACCTCGTCGTTGACCGAGATGCCTCGGCTTCCTGCGAACACCTGCAGCGAGACCAGATCACCGTCCAACTTGATGACCTGAGCAAGGGATTTGCCGCGCTGCGTGGTGATTTCGGCCAGCTCCTCGTAGGCAACGTCGCTGGCACGCACGGTGATGACGTTGCCGACTACTTGCAGGATCCTGCTATAGACTCTTCGCATGGGCGGTGCGCTCCTCCAGCAGTCGATCGATGGCCTGCTCCTGGGTGCTGAATTCCGGCGAATCCATGGGCATGTAGTTCCAGTCAATGAAATGCTGACGCAGCCGATAGAAGTACTCCCGCGCCTCGTCCTTGGTGCCGAAGGCAAAATCCGCCGTCAGCACCTTGTGCACCTTGGCGAAGACATATTGCTGCCGCTCCTTGGAGGTTGCGGCATCAATGGGGTCAAAGCCGTTTTGCTGCAAGTAGACCGCATCCAGGAATTCCGACTTTAGGTAGATGACAAAGTCGTCGATGGAGGTGGCCTCCTCGCCGACCACCATCATCATCTGGCGCACCTCGTTGCCAGTGGCCAGAATCTGTTTGCCATCGCGCAGCTGGTCCGCAGGGATGAAGCTATCGTACTTGCTCCAGCTGTCCAGCGGGTCGATGGATGGGAAACGTCGCGCGTTGGCGCGATCGCGGCTCAGCCCCAAGAAGGCACCTACCACTTTCAGGGTGGCCTGGGTGACCGGCTCCTCGAAGTTGCCGCCTGCCGGACTCACCGTGCCGCCGATGGTCAGGCTGCCCATCTCGCCATTGGGCAACACCACCAAACCCGCCCTCTCATAGAACTCGGCGATGCGCGACTCCAAGTAAGCAGGAAAGGCCTCCTCACCTGGAATCTCCTCCAGACGTCCGGAGATCTCGCGCATGGCCTGCGCCCATCTGGAGGTGGAATCCGCCAGGAGCAACACGTTCAGCCCCATCTGGCGATAGTACTCGCCGAGCGTGGCGGCGGTGTACACGGATGCCTCCCGGGCGGCCACCGGCATGGCGCTAGTGTTGACGATGATAATCGTCCGCTCCATGAGCGAACGCCCGGTGCGCGGGTCCTCGATGTGTGGGAACTCCCGCAGCGTCTCCACCACCTCGCCGGCGCGCTCACCGCAGGCGGCAACAATGACGATGTCCGCATCCGCGTAGCGGCTGATGAGCTGCTGCAATACCGTCTTACCCGCCCCGAAGGGGCCGGGCACGCAGAAGGTGCCTCCCTTGGCCACCGGAAAGAAGCTGTCGATGATCCGCGCCCGAGTAATAAAAGTCTCCTTGGGAACGAGACGCTCCCGGTAGGCCCGGATCGGGATCTTGACGGGCCAGTGGAACGACATGGTCAGCGGGACCATCTTTCCGGTGGCGGCGCGCAACGTGGCAACCGTCTCGGTGACCGCATAGTCGCCAGGGTCGGCAATCTCCTCCACCGTGTAGTCCCCTCGGAAGTCGAACGGAACCATGATGTAGTGGCGAAAGATCCCCTCGGGCACGTGGCCGAGCGGCATTCCCGCCCGCACTACCTCGCCCCTCTTCACCGTCGGGGTGAAGGACCACTTCTTTTCCAGGTCCAGGCCCGGTCGCTTTACCCCTCTGGGCAAGAAGAAGCCGAACTCTGCCGCAAGTTGCGGCAGTGGGTTCTGCAGGCCGTCGTAGATTTGGCCCAAGAGGCCCGGTCCCAACTCAGCAGAAAGGAGGTGCCCGGCGAATTCGGCGCGGTCGCCGACCTTCAATCCTTTGGTGCTCTCAAAGAGCTGCACGTAGGCTACGTCGCGGTTGATGCGCACCACTTCGGAGACCAGGCGCTCCTCGCCGTGCACGATGTGGCCCACCTCATTCTGCATCACATTGCCATCGACGGCAATAGCCACCATGTTGCCGCTCACGCCGATGATCTTGCCTACCGCCGTGCTCATGGCTGGACCTCACAAAGTTGCCTGAACAGTTGCATCCCCTTTTCCTTGTTGAAGGTGAACAGCCGCCGCAGAATCTGCAGCTTGAGCATGTACAAAATCAGGAATTCGAAATCGAAGTGGTGGTCGCTCTCGTGCTGCTCGACAAAGTCCCACCGCAGCCGAAGCAAACGCTTCTCCACCTCCAATGGGTTGCCCTCCCTGACAAGGCTGGGGGCGAAGGTGGCGGGCTTATAATCCTGGCCGCTCCTCTGCGCCTGCCGCCAGGCGGCAAGATCCGCGCACAGGCGTCGTTCAAAGTCTTTGTAGGCGGCAAGCACGCCAGGGCAATGCTTGGGGATGGTGACGTCGTTGATGTCGACGGCTGCCAGGGTGGCATACTCGCTGGCGGACAGCCACTTTGCCGCTTCCTGGAGGAAGGTCTCCACCGTCAAGTAGGCTTCCCTGTCGAAGTACAGGGTGGGCAGCTGCGAAACGAGGTAGTAGTGCTTATCCATTGTCCTGGCCGTTCAGCAGCGCCTGCAGGGTCGGGTTGAGGAACGATTTGAGGACCTCCGCGATGCTCTCGTCGGAGAAGTCGTAGTAGACGTCCTCGCCCCGCAGGCCGATGCGGAAGCCTTTTCCCACCGAATCGCCCACCCGAAGCACCAGGCCGTCACGCAGCTGCTGGCGCAGGCCGGCAAACAGGAGCGCCTCCAGTTTCTCCTTGTCCTCGGCGCTGACCACCACCTCTACTGCACCATCGCGCGCCCAGTTGGTCAGCAGATGTGCAATGAGCTGGCTGAGGAACTCCGGCGACAGCGTTTGCGCCACAGCCCGCTTGAAGACCCGGTCGAAGAGCTCGTTGATGCGCTCCTTGAGGCTGAGGATGGTGTCGCGCGCTGTTTGCTGTAAGGCTCGCTCGGCGTTCTCCTGGAAGCGCGCCGCCTGCACCTTTCCCTCCTCCACGATGCGCGCCGCCTCCTGTTCTGCCTTTTGCAGCTTGGCAGCTGCCTCCGCCTCCGCCTTGGCAATGATCTCCTGTGAAGTTTGCCGCGCCTCCTCGATGCCCTCCTGCTTGATCTTCTCAATCAGGCTTTCAAGCTTTACTTCCATCACCCATCTCCTCCGCTTCGCACACGCCAGCAATGCGCCCCTTCAAGGCTAGAAATATATCCTGTTTCGAGCTAAACTGCAAAGGGTTTTTTCCAAAAGCGTCTTCCTCGCAACTGTCTGTCCCATATGATGCATCCCCAACATGATGCGCACCTGGTCGGCACAGGAAGCCAGAATTTCACGCCCTTGGAACTGGTCATGCACCCTTCCCGAGCATTGTGTCTCAACCTTCCGGCCCGGCTGGGGCATGGCCGGCGATTCCTAACCAATGCGGGCCGTGGTGCCGGCTCCTTGCGGAGAACGGCAGCGCAGCTCGGCCTCATTGTCCTTCCGCCCGGAGCCTCTTCTGCCGCGAGGGCACCCCACCAGGTGCCGATGGCCTATTCGAGGGCACCGAGCCACCCACGCCTTACCAGCCACTTTCCAAACTCCAGGGCGGGTGCAACCGTTGCGGTAGCCAGCCCCACAATGAGCCAGTCTCTTAGTGGTAACGCATACGTCCCGAACACCCGCTGCAGCAAAGGAACGTAGATGATTGTGCACAACAGAAGCATCTCCCACAAGATGGCCAGGTTCAGCCATTTGTTGGCAAACGGGCGCCGCAGGGCCGAATGGCGATCAGAACGGAAGTTGTATGCCTTCAGGAACTGGATGCCAATCAAGGAGACGAAGGCCATGGTCATGGCCTCCTGCAGGCTTCGCCCACTCCCATAGGCCCTGGAGAAGAGGCCCAGGTTGACCATCGTTGACCAGAGACCGGCCAAGGCCATCAGGGAGACCACGGGTCTGGTGAAGATCCCAGCGCGCGGGCGCCGTGGCCGCCGCCGCATGAGATCGGGCGCCGCCGGGTCGACCGCCAGAGCAAGCGCCGGAAACCCATCGCTGGCCAGGTTCACGTAGAGGATCTGCGCCGCAGTCAGGGGCAGCGGAAGCCCGGCAAGCAGGGCCCCAGCCATCAGGCCAATCTCGCCGACGTTGGAGGACAAGAGGTACATGAGGAACTTCTTGATGTTGTCGAAGACCCCCCGCCCTTCCTCAATGGCCGCGACTATGGAGGCAAAGTTGTCGTCGGTGAGCGTCATGGCAGCGGCCTCTTTGCTCACGTCGGTGCCGGTGATCCCCATGGCCACGCCGATGTCGGCCTTCTTGAGCGCGGGCGCATCGTTGACCCCGTCGCCGGTCATGGCCACCACGTGCCCCTTCTTCTGCAAGGCGGCAACGATGCGCAGCTTGTGGCTCGGCGCCACCCGCGAATAGACGTCGATCTCCTCGACGCGCGCCTCCAGCTCCTCGTCGCTCATGGCGTCCACCTGGCTGCCGGTGACCGCCACGCCGCTCTGCGTCAGGCCCAGCTCACCGGCGATGGCCTGCGCGGTGATGGGATGGTCGCCGGTGATCATCACCACGCGGATGCCTGCCTGGCGGCATCGGCGCAAGGCCTCTTTCGCCTCCGGCCGTGGCGGGTCAATCATCCCCACAAGCCCTAAGAAGACCATCCCCTGCTCGGCCGTTTCGGTGGTGGCCTCAGGCTTCCAGGCGATTGCTAAGACACGCATAGCCTCGCCGGCCATGGCTGCGGCGTGCTGCAGCATACGCTCCCGGCTGGCCTTGTCCAGCAGCACGTTCCCTTTGGCTGTGGCCAGAAACGAGCAGGAGCTGAGGATGACCTCGGGGGCTCCTTTCGCGCAGGCCACCACCCCGGACGGGGCACGGTGCAAGGTGGTCATGCGCTTGCGCTCGGAGGAAAAAGGGATCTCCTGCACGCGCGGGTACTCTGCCTCGAGCTCAGCCTTGTGCACTCCTGCCTTGGCAGCCAGGGTGAGGAGCGCCCCCTCCGTGGGGTCGCCGCGAATCGACCAGCGCCCAGTCTCCTCGTGGTGCACCAAGTGGGCGTCGGAGGACAGTACCGCGGCGCGCAGCAGCCGGTGCAGCACAGGATCAGCGGCCGGATCGACCGCCTCCCCCTGGCAGAGAAACTGCCCGATCGGTTCATAGCCTGCGCCGGTCACATCGATAAAGCGATCCCCCACAAACAGGCGGCGCACGGTCATTTCGTCTTTAGTCAGGGTGCCGGTCTTGTCGGTGCATATCACCGAAGCACTGCCCAATGTCTCCACGGCGGGAAGACGACGAATGAGCGCATTGCGCTTGGCCATGCGCTGTACCCCGAGCGCCAAGGCGATAGTCACCACTGCCGGCAAGGCCTCTGGCACCACGGCCACGGCCATGGCAATGGCAAAGAGAAACATTTCCAGGGGGGGCTTGCCTCGCAGTACGCCCAAGGCGCCGATCAAGGCCACCAGCACCAACGCTACCTGCGCCAGGATGGAGCCCACGCGATTGAGATTTTCCTGGAGGGGAGTCTTGGCGGCCTCCACCGTCTTGAGGAGCTCGGCGACCCGGCCAAACTCGGTCTGCGCTCCGGTGGCGACCACGACGGCCTGTCCCCTCCCGTAGGTGACGACGGTGCCACTGTACACCATGTTGACGCGGTCGCCAATGGGGAGGGCGCCGTTCTCTATGGCCGCAGAACTCTTTTCCACCGGGTGGGACTCGCCAGTCAGGGCCGCCTCGTCGACCTGGAGGTTGACCACTTCCAGCAGGCGGCCATCGGCTGGTACTTTGTCCCCCGCAGAGAGGAGGACAACATCGCCGGGCACGACTTCGCGGGAGGGGATTTCTTGTTCCGTGCCGTCGCGGATCACCGTCGCGCGCAGGGCGGCCATGCGGCGCAGCGCCTCAAGCGCCCGCTCCGCCCGGTACTCCTGCACGTAGCCCATGAACACGGAAAAGAGCACGATCAAGGAGATGGCGACGGCCTCTGTGCTGTGGCCAAGCGCTGCGGAAATGGCGGTGGCAACGAGGAGGATGATGATGAGGACGTTCTTGAACTGGCCGAGGAAGATTTTCCACCGCGAGATCTCCTCGGCGCGCTCCAGCTCGTTTGCGCCGTACTGGGCAAGACGGCGCGCTGCCTCGGCGCTCGTCAGACCGCTGCTGCTGCTCCCGAGCTGCCGCAGCACCTCTTCACACGGCAGGGTATGCCAAAGAAGCTGATTCACCGGTGCATGCCATCCCAGTCTCTGTCTCCACCACCCAGCGCGCCCTCGTGCATCGGCATAGCCTTGGCGGGTCTGGGCCGCCGGAAACCTTCTATCGGCGGACGTACTGCAAGAAGACGCGCACGCCCTTGAGCAGGGCCCCCACAGTGCCGACGATGCCGAGGAGCGGCTTTTCGATACGGTCGCGGAGCAGACTTTCCACGTCGCGCAGTTTGACCACGGTGTCGCGCACCGCGTCGACGCTCTCCTCCACTTTGCCCATCTGCCGCTGCAGCTGTTTGACGAGGTCGCGCACGTCGTCGACCACCCGTGCCACGTCATGCGCAACAGGCGCCATCTGGAGGCGAACCGTCTCCAGGAGCTTCTCGGCCTCCTTGGCGGTACGCCTGATCTGCCACAGCACCGGAATGAGCGCGAGGACGAAGATGGCAATAAAGGCGGCAATGACCGTGACGCTAATGGACGTCAGCATGGCAGAGCTCCTTCCTGCAGACAAAGGCCCGCCCTATTCGGCACGACGGGCCGGGTAGCACACAGGGGCGGTGCCGCCCCAGGGGTTCTGCGGCGGCACGCTCTCGGTTCCTGTCGTTCGCTCTGGACTGATTAGCTTTCTGCGCCCTTCTTGCCCTTTTCTTCGGCGAAGGCGCGAGCTCCGGCCTCCGCCGCCCGGCGCAGACGCCCCGTCTTTTCCGCGACGGCGCCCTTGGCCTGCTCTACCTTCTCCTCCGCCTCCTCAGCCAGCTCTGCGGCCCGACGGCGCCCTTCGCCCACCAGCGTGGCCGCCCGCCTCTTGAGCTCTGAAACTTCGCGGTCGGCTTCCTCCAGAAACTCCTCGGTACGCTTCTTGATGTCCTCGCGCGTCTCCTTGCCAGATTTTGGGGCGTACAGCAGCGCGATGATGGCGCCAACGGCTCCCCCAATCAGAAACCCTTTCAGAAAAGCGCCGCCTTCCTTGTTCATTGCTTTCTCCTCCACGAAAATGAGTCCGCTCCTCACAGCTTACCAAGCCAGTTCAACCTTGTTGCAGCCGGCTCTTGATTTGACGAAAACCTGGCTCGTCCTCCACCAAGGCCTCGGTGGCCGGGACGCGCCTCAGTCCCCGCTTGACCCATTTCAGCCTCTGTCTGGCCGGCTCATGGGTGACTCGCCACCTGGCCAGGGCCTGCGGATGCTGCTCCTCCAGCGCCCGGAGGCGTTCCACCACGCCCAACAAGCCGCGCGGGTCATAGCCGGCCTTCTCCAGGTAGCTGAGTGCTCGCCCATCGGCTTCTTCTTCGGCGGCACGGCCGTACAGGAGGATGCCCCTTGGGGTGAACAGCTCTGCCACCACCTGCCGCCCAAGAGCCGGATTTGCCCCAAACAATGACTCTGACGCCAGGGCCAGACCATAGCGGGCGCTCACCTGCTCGGCGCCGTGCCGGCACGCCACGTGCGCCACCTCATGGGCCAGAACCGCAGCAAGTTCACAGGCCGTGTCTACCAGCTCGAGCATGCCTCGCGACAGGTAGGCGTACCCACCTGGCAGCGCAAAGCTGTATACCTCCTCGGAGTCGATGACGCGGAACGCAAAGTTTAACCCTGCCCAGTCCGAGTGTGCCGCGATGCGCTGGCCCAGCTGAGCAACGTACTTCTCCGCCTCACTGTCGGCGAGGGGCGGATAGCTTTGCGCCACCTCCTTCGCGCACACCCTGCCCAGCTCCAACTCCTGGTCAACGGTGATGAGCCTCACCTGGTGACGGGTGCCGACCGAAGAGGAACAGCTCGCGATGGAAATGAGCACCGCCGTCATCAGAAGGAGGTTGACGACAAGTCGGTGCAGGGCAACCATGCCTCACCTGCCAATGAGCTTCTTGAACTCGTCTTCCGTGAGCATTGGCACCCCCAGCTCGCGGGCCTTCTCTGCCTTGGAACCGGGGTCGGTACCCACGACGACATAGTCGGTCTTTTTGCTGACCGAGGAGGCAGCATGGCCACCCAATTCTTCCAGCAACCGCTGTGCCTCCTCGCGAGTAAAAGAAGAGAGCGCACCAGTAAACACAAAAGTCTTGCCCGCCAGAAGGCCTGCGGTGACCTTGGGCGCGGGAGCCATGGCGACCCCTGCCTGGCGCAGCCTCTCCAACGTGCGCAGGTTCTCCTCTTGCGAGAAGAACTGCCGGACGCTGCCAGCCACCTGCGGCCCGATGCCGTGCACGCTCATCAGCTGCTCCAAGGTGGCGTGGCTGAGCGCCTCTATGCTGCCGAATGCCCTGACCAGCACCTTGGCCACGTGTTCACCTACGAAGCGGATGCCAAGCGCGAAGACCAGGCGATCCAGACTGCGCCGCCGGCTGGCATCGATGGCGCGCAACAGGTTGTCTGCCGATTTTTCCCCCATGCGCTCCAATTCGGCTATCTGCTCTCGCGTCAGGAAGTAGATGGCGGCCACATCCTTGACCAGCCCCTTGTCGACCAGCTGGTCCACCAGCTTGTCGCCCAAGCCCTCGATGTCCATGGCGCGGCGAGAGGCGAAGTGACGGATGCGCTCCTTGAGCTGCGCGGGGCAGCGCATGTTCTGGCAGCGGTGCACTGCCTCGCCCTCCAGGCGCACCACAGGTCCACCGCACACGGGGCAGGTGGACGGCAAACGATAGGGCTTCTCCTGCCCGGTGCGGCGGGAGGTAATGACTGCCACCACCTCCGGGATCACATCGCCGGCGCGCTGCACGACCACCCAATCGCCGATGCGCACATCCCTGCGGTCGATTTCGTCCTGGTTGTGCAAGGTGGCCCTGCTGACCTCGACACCGCCCACGCGCACCGGCCGCATGACTGCCACCGGCGTGAGGGCGCCTGTACGCCCCACTTGCGCCACAATGTCGATGATCTGCGTCGTCTCCTGGCGCGCCTCGAACTTGGAGGCGATGGCCCAGCGCGGGCTCCTGGTGCGCACCCCCAGGCGCTCCTGCAGATCGAGGCGATTCACCTTCACCACCACACCGTCTATCTCATAAGGCAGCGTGTCTCGCAACTCCTGCATCTCCTGGTGGTAGGCAATTGCCTCACCAACGCCGCGACACAGCCGGACGTGCGGGTTCACTTTCAGGCCCCAGGCCTTGGCGCGCTCCAGGAACTCCTGTTGCGTCGCAAATGACGTTCCCTCCACCCGGCCAAGGGCGTAGCAGTAGTAGTCCAAAGAACGGGAAGCCGTGATGCTCGAGTCCAATTGCCGCACGCTTCCTGCGGCGGCGTTACGGGGGTTGGCGAACAGGGGCTCGCCGGCCATCTCCCGCTGCCGGTTCAGACGCTCGAAGGCCTCCCTCTCCATGATCACCTCGCCGCGTACCTCCAGCCGCGCCGGCGGCGGCTCGGCAGTTGCCAGAAGACGCAGGGGGATGCTCTTGATGGTGCGCAGGTTCTGCGTCACGTTCTCGCCGGTCATCCCGTCGCCGCGGGTCGATCCCAGGGCAAAGACGCCATCGACATAGACCAGCTCCACGCCCAAGCCGTCGAGCTTCGGCTCGCACATGTACTCCACATCCCCGCTGAGGCCCAAGGCACGTTTGACCCGGGCGTCGAACTCCACCAACTCCGCCTCGTTCATGGCGTTATCCAGGCTGAGCATGGGCACCGCATGCGGCACCGTCTCGAAGGCCTCCAGCGGTGGCGCCCCCACGCGCTGCGTGGGTGAATCCGGAGTGACCAGCTCAGGGAATTGCTGCTCCAATTCGACGAGTTCCCGCATCAGCCTGTCGTACTCGGCATCGGAGATCTCCGGTGCGTCGAGCACGTAGTAGCGGTAGTTGTGGTAGTGGATCTGCTGTCGCAGCTCCTCGATGCGCCGCTTGGCCTGCTCAAGTTGCACTGTTCACCCCAAAAGGCTTAGCCCTTGATCACACCCATCGGCCGCAGTTTAGCCACTTTGATGGAGATGCCTGCGCCGTGGACTGCCTCAACCACCTGCGACACATCCTTGTAGGCCTCCGGCATCTCCTCGGCCATCGTCTCGCGGCCGGAGGCCATCACGAAGATGCCGTGGTCTTCCAGCTCGCGATGCAAGTCCCGGCCACGTGCGCTCTTGATCGCCTGGTGGCGACTCATCACCCGACCCGCGCCATGGCAGGTGGAGCCGAAGGTCTCCTCCATGGCCTTCTGCGTGCCCACCAGGACGTAGGAGTATCTTCCCATGTCTCCTGGGATGAGCACCGGCTGGCCGATGGCGCGATACTGCTCCGGCACGTCAGGATGGCCAGGAGGGAAGGCGCGCGTGGCACCCTTGCGGTGCACACAGAGCTGCATCTCCTTGCCGTCCACGCGGTGGCGCTCTATCTTGGCGATGTTGTGCGCCACCTCATAGACCACCTGCACGTTGATGTCCCGCGGGCTCATGCCCATGGCCTTCTCGAAGGCCTCGCGCGTCCAGTGGGTAATCATCTGCCGGTTGCAGAAGGCAAAGTTCACCGCACAGGCCATGGCAGCCAGGTATTGCTGCCCCTCCGGCGACTTGACCGGGGCGCAGCACAGCTGGCGGTCGGGCAATTCGATGCCGTACTTCTGGCTGGCACGCATCATCACGGCAATGTAATCGTCGCACACCTGGTGGCCAAATCCGCGCGAGCCCGTGTGCACGATGATGGTCACCTGGTCCTTGAACATCCCCAGCGCCTCTGCCAGAGCCTCATCGAGGACCTCTTCCACATAGCCTACCTCGACGAAGTGATTGCCGGAGCCCAAGGTGCCGAGCTGCGGGCGCCCGCGCTCCATGGCCTTCGCACTGATCACCGACGGGTCTGCCCCGCGCATCTTGCCGTTCTCTTCGATCTTGTCGAGGTCCTCAGGCCGGCCGTAACCGTTCTTGACGGCCCAGTGAGCCCCCTCCACCAGCACCTGTTTTTCCTCCTGGGCGCTCAGGCGCAATTGCCCCTTGGAGCCCACGCCGCTGGGGATGGCGCGGAAGAGCGCGGCCACCACCTCCTTTATTTTCGGCTCGATGGCCTTGCGCTCTAAATCGGTGCGCAGCAAGCGCACCCCACAGTTGATGTCGTAGCCCACCCCGCCGGGGGAGATGATCCCCTCTTCCATGTCAAAGGCGGCCACGCCCCCGATGGGAAAACCGTATCCCCAATGAATATCGGGCATCGCCAAGGAAAACTTGACAATGCCCGGTAGCTGGGCGACATTGGCCACCTGCTCATGGGCATTGTCGCGGGTCACATCAGGGAGCATCTCCGCAGAGGCGTAGATGCGGCCCGGCACGCGCATCTTACCCTCCTTTGGGATCTCCCAGAGAAAGTCGTTGACCTTACGCAGCTTCGGCTCACTCATATGGCACCATCCTCCCCTTTCGCCTCTCCAGGGTCAGATGTCAAAGATCACCTGCGCTTCCCACTCCTGGTCGCGTTGGGTCACATAGAGCTTGTGGTACGTCACAGCCTTGATCTCGGTGCGAATGGCGTGGCGCTGTGGGTCGACCTTCTCGCCGCAGGCCACTCCTCGCAAGAAACCATCGCCCAATGAGCTAACGCGGAACTCTCCGTAAAGTTCCTGTTCAGTGCAGAACCAGAAGTTCAGTTCCGACAGCCAGTTCACCAAGAGCTGACCCAGGTCGTCGCCTGCCACCGCTACATGGCGGGTGAGGGTATTTCTCACCGCACACTTCGGGCAGATGATCTGGAACATCGCCTCGGCAGCAAGCTCAAACAGCTCCGGCAGCTCTGCGGCCCGTACACGGATGCCCACGTCGCCCGTATGGTTCAGGAGCTCGATGTACCGCCGCGTATCCATGCTCTCCCAGGATCCTGCTGCCTCAATGTAGTAAACCGCCAGGCCATAGTCAACAACTATTTGTGCACGAATTCGATCAGGCTCTCGTCATAGTCCTCAGGGGGCGCGAAGCCCAGCAACTGCAAGATGGTGGCGGCAATGTTGCTGAGGCCTGCGCGCGGCAGGTCCTCCCGCAGACGGTACTCTCCGGCATAGTCAGGGTCAAAGACGATGAACGGCACCGGGTTGAGCGTGTGGCTGGTCTTCGCCTTTGGGTTGCCCGTTGCATCGGTGACCACTTTGCCGTTCTTGCGCTCGAACATCTCTTCGGAGTTCCCATGGTCGGCAGTGATGATGGCCAGGCCATGGAGCTCGCTCACCACCGGCAGCAGCCGCTTCAACCCCAAGTCAACCGCCTCCACAGCGATGATGGCCGAGTGCAGCACGCCGGTGTGCCCCACCATGTCGCCGTTCGGATAGTTGATCCTCCCCCAGCGATATCTGCCGCTCTTGAGAAGACCGATGGTGCCGTCGGCGATTTCGGCGCTTTTCATCCACGGGCGCTGTTCGAACGGCACGATGTCGGAGGGAATCTCCACGTACTCCTCAAGCTCTTCGTCGAACTTGCCGCTGCGGTTGCCATTCCAGAAGTAGGTGACGTGCCCGTACTTCTGCGTTTCGCTGCAGGCGAACTGCCGCACCCCGCTCCGGACCAGGAGCTCGCCCATGGTGCGGTCGATTGCCGGAGGCGCTACAAGGTAGCTCTTGGGGATCTTGAGGTCGCCATCGTACTGCATCATGCCCGCGTACTCCACCTTCGGCCGCGGGCTGCGATCGAACTTGTCGAACTGGTCTTCCTCGAAAGCCCTGCTGATTTCGATGGCCCGGTCACCCCGGAAGTTGAAGAAGATCACCGAATGGTGGTCCTCGATCTTGCCCACCGGCTGCCCGTTCTCGGCGATGACAAACGGCGGCAGGTCCTGATCGATGACTCCCGGCTGCCGTGCGCGGAAAGTGGTGATGGCCTCGGCGGCGGAGCGGAACTGCTCACCTTGGCCATGCACATGTGTCTTCCACCCTAAGGCTACCATATCCCAGTTAGCCTCGTAGCGATCCATGGTGATCCTCATCCGGCCGCCCCCACTGGCGATGCGGTAGTCGACCCCCTCGCGGTTGAGGCTTGCCAAGAAGTCCTCAAACGGCAGCACATAGTCCAGGGCGGAAGTCTCACCCACGTCGCGGCCGTCCAGCAGCACGTGGATTCTCGCTTTCTTGACTCCCTCCCGTTTGGCCTGAACTAACATTGCCTTCAAGTGGTCGATATGACTGTGCACGTTGCCATCGGAGAAGAGCCCGATGAAGTGCAGGGGCCTGTCGTGGCGCAGGCAATTGTCGATGAGGCGCCTCCACACTGGCCCGGCAAACATTTCGCCCGTGCTCAGCGAGCGATTGACCAACTTTGCACCCTGGTCGAAGACCCGGCCAGCGCCAATGGCATTGTGCCCTACCTCGGAGTTGCCCATGTCCTCGTCAGATGGGAGGCCCACTGCGGTGCCGTGCGCCTGAAGGAGGAGATGAGGACACGTCGCGAGAAGCCAGTCGAGGGTCGGAGTGCGCGCCAGGCGGACCGCGTTCCCCTCCTCATGGTTCGAGATGCCAATACCGTCCATGATCACCACAAGCAAAGGGCCCTGGCGGCCCGGGAAATGTCTCAGACGCTGCAGTTTCTCCACGCATTCCCTCCTTTTCGGGAGACAAATTGTTTGCAAAAATCGCGGCAGATTGGTAAATTTGCAGCAAGACGAAAGCGCCACTGGAGCAAGAATCTGATGAGGATCTGCCTTCGCAGCACCGCAGTGCTGCTGCTCTCCCTTCTCGCGGCGGAGGCCGCTGCCACCGCATGGCCCCACGGCCTGAGCCTCAACACCACTGCCCGTTCACTGCCACGGGGCGAGCTGGTGGCCATTGCCTATTCGGAAGCCTATTTCAAGCAAGCTGAGTACACGCAGCCCAATGGCCGGCTCTTTCACGTCACGTACTGGGACATCCAGGGCACCGTGGGCCTGCGCTACGCGCTCACCGACCGCTTGGAGTTGGGCTTCCGCCAGATCCTCTATCAAGACAACCACAAGGTGAGCCCGGGGTTCAATCTCCCCGACGACCTCTTCCTTTCGGCTGCTGTGGCCGGGTTTGGTCCTGCCGGCGGTCACTTCAGCTTTGGTCTCCAGCTGATGGCCCGCGTCCCCTTGGCCAAATACCACAACGTGGTGCTGGAGCCGTACTCGGCCGGCCGCATCGAGCTGTGCACCCGCGCGCTATTCTCCTTAACAACAGAGCCCGGCTCGCCTGGCCGCGGCCTGGAGATGGACGGCTCCATCGGCCTGCTCAACCACAACGACGTGGGAAAGCGCCTCACGGCCGTGCGCACAGACAGCACGGTGGCCCGCGCCTCGTCGCGGCAATGGGTCTGGGCACTTGGGCTGAGTGTGCATCGCGCCCCGTTCACCTTTGGCATAGCGATGAGCGGCAACCGCTTCGTCCAGCAACCGCCGGTCACGGCCTACAGCCGCGAGAGCTACTTCTACCTTTCGCCCTCGGTGACCTATCGCCTTGCCTGGTGGCTGACCATGGGGAGCACCTTGGACATCAGGCTTTACGAAGCTACCGACCAGACGGCTTACTCGAGCCTCCTGCCACGCGTGGGTCACGACTTTGACAACTACCCGCCATGGCGGCTCCGCGTGTTCGCCCAGATGGTGCTGCGCAGCAAGCAGCCGCGGGCGCTCCGTCAGCAGGAGGTCCCGCAGTTGGCGCGGCAGGGCTCGCCGGAGGACGATGCGCTCGTCAGGCAACTGGCCCGGCAGAAGCAGACGGCAGAACAGGCCGAGCAGGAGCTGGAGCGCATCAGACAGGAGCGCGAGCGCGTGGCCCGCATCCTGGAGAAACTTCGCGAAATGGTCGCTGCGCAAAAGGCGACCAACCCTCCGCCGCCGGAAAGGGAGAAGCCTTAGAACCTCTCCTCGGGCCTACAGCACGCGCTCGCGCAGGAACTCCACCAGCCGATCGATCGCCACCCGCTCCTGGCGCATGGAGTCACGTTCCCGCACGGTGACGGTCTGATCCTGCAACGACTGCGAATCCACGGTGATGCCGAACGGAGTCCCCGCCTCGTCCTGCCGCCTGTACCGGCGGCCAATTGCCCCCGACTCGTCATAGAACACCACAAAGTGCGGACGCAGCATGTCGACGATCTTGTGGGCCAGCTCTGGCATGCCATCGCGCTTGACCAACGGGAAGACGCCGGCCTTGACGGGCGCCACTTTCGGCGACAGCCGCAGCACCACCCTTTGCTCGCCCTCTACCACGTCCTCATCGTACGCCTCAACCAGGCAGGTGAACAGCGTGCGGTCCACGCCGGCTGAGGTCTCGATGATGTACGGCACATAGCGCTCGCGCGTCTGGTCGTCAAAATAGCTCAAGTCCTTGCCCGAGTACTGCTGATGCCGCGACAGGTCAAAGTCGGTACGGTTGTGAATACCCTCCAGTTCCTTCCAGCCGAAGGGGAACTCGTACTGAATGTCAAAGGCGCGTGCCGCATAGTGGGCAAGCTCATCCTTGCCATGTTCGTGGAAGCGCAGGCGCTCCCGCCGGATGCCCAGCTCATAGTACCACTGCATGCGCTGCTCGCGCCAGTAGTCAAACCACTGGCCGTCGGTGCCGGGCTTGACGAAGTATTGCATCTCCATTTGCTCGAACTCGCGCGTGCGGAAGATGAAATTGCCTGGGGTGATCTCGTTGCGGAATGCCTTGCCGATCTGGGCGATGCCGAAGGGGAGCTTCTTCCGCGAGGAGTTGAGCACGTTGAGAAAGTTGACGTAGATGCCCTGGGCAGTCTCCGGGCGCAGGTAGACGATGCTGGCCTCTTCCTCCACCGGCCCCATGTGCGTCTTGAACATGAGGTTGAACTGCCTTGCCTCGGTCAGTTCGCCGCCACATTCCGGGCAGCGCGGGCCTTGCACCTCGTCGGCGCGAAAGCGGCGCTTACACTGCTTGCAGTCCACCATCGGGTCGTGGAAGCCCTCCACATGTCCTGAGGCCTCCCACACCCGCGGATGCATGAGGATGGAGGCATCCAGGCCGACGATATCGTCGCGCTGTTGCACCATGGCTTTCCACCAGCGTTCTTTGATGTTCTTCTTGAGCTCGACGCCCAGCGGGCCATAGTCGTAGCAACTGGTGATGCCGCCGTAGATTTCGCTTGACTGGAAAATGAAGCCTCGCCTCTTGCACAGCGAGACAATCTTGTCCATCACATCAGGTGGTCTGTGGGTCATCGTCCCTCTCTTGTGCCGTTCCCTAGGAGTGCGTTTCCTGTTTTGTCTGCGCCCGGCGCAGGCCCTCCTCAATCTCTGCCAACACCTGCAGCGCCCGCAGGTCGCGTAAAGGCTCTAAGTGGAAGGAGGCCAGCTTGCAGAGCGCCCTATCCACCTCCATTCCCGTTTCTGGCGGCACCGCGACATTGCCTGCCTGAGCCGGACGTACCTGCGCTGTCCAGCGCAGCAGAGTGAAGGCCGCTTGGCTCATGCTCTCCGCCGCCGGGCGGCAACGGGCGCAAAAGTACCTTCCCCCTTCCACGTCTAAGAGCACGGGGCCCCCCACCTCGTGCGCGCCGCACTGGGCGCAGCGCTCCAGTTGCGGCCTCACCCCATGTAGCTCCAAGAAGTGCATCTGAAAGCTGCGCACCACATTTTTCAAGCCGCGCTCGGCACTGTCCAGCGCGCTCAGGGTCTCCGCGAGCAGCGCAAAGAGGGCTGGTTGCGGAGCCTCGCTCACCTCGGTGCGCAGGACCCATTCACAGACCAGCGACGCCAAGGTCATCCGCCCCAGCTCGCTGCGCAGCCGCAAGAACGGGCACACGATGTCCGCCTGGCTGAGGAACTGCAGCTGGTGGGTCTCCTTTCGATAAAACACCACGTGCACATGATTAGGCGGCTCCAGACTTCCCCAGAAGCGACTCTTAGTGCTCCGCGCCCCTTTGGCTACTAAGCTTAGCTTGCCGAAGGCCTTGGTGTACAGGGTGAGGATCTTGGTCATCTCCCCCTGCCTACGGCTGCGCAGGACGATCGCCTCTGTCTTGGCTAAGGCCACTGTACTTCCCTTGCAGGCAACGCGCCAGCCGGTTGCTCAGCTGCACCAACTCCGCCAGGGTCAACTGCTCGGCACGGCGCGCGAAAAGCGGCTCGTGGAGCGCGTCCAGGAGCGCCTTGTCGCACGTTCGGGCCAGTGCGTTCCTCAGCACCTTGCGTCGCTGCCCGAAGGCGGTCCGCACAAACTGCACGAAAAAGCTCCGATCTTCCACCTGAAAGCGGGGACTCGCCAAGAAGGCCCAGCGGACAATCGCCGAGTCAACTTTGGGCCGCGGCCGGAACACCTGCGGCGACACTTCAAACAGAAAGTGCACGTCAGCAACCAGCTGGCTGTGCACCGCCAGCGGCCCGTATTGCTTGCTGCCCGGCCTTGCCACCACCCGCCGGGCGACCTCCTTCTGGAGCATGAGCATCATGTCCTGCACCGCGCCGACTTGCTCCAGCACCCGGAAGATGAGGGGCCCGGAGATGTTGTAGGGAATGTTGCCGAGCAGTCGCACGCGCCCGCCAGGCGGGGCAAGGGCCGCCAAGTCCACCGTCAAAAAGTCGGCCTCTACCACCTCGACGCCGGCAACTCCTCGGAGCCGGGCCGCCAGCTCGGCAGCCAGCACTCGGTCGAGCTCCACGGCAATCAGCCGGCGGACCTCACCGGCGAGGAGCTCGGTGAGCGCCCCTTGTCCAGGGCCTATCTCCACCACAGTGTCGGTGGGCTGCGGCGCGAAGGCGCGCACGATTTTGCCCGCCACGTTGCGGTCCACCAAGAAATGTTGGCCCAAACTGCGCTTGGGGCGCAACCCGGTTACCGGCATGGCCCCTCCACCAGTCGCTCAGCGCGCCGGTGACCTATTCCCGCCGGCAAAACCGAACAGCCGCCGGGCATTCTCCGTGGTCCTCTGCGCCACCTCCGCCAGCGGCACGCCAAGAACATCCGCCACCTTTTGCGCGATGAGGTGCACATAGGCCGGCTCATTACGCCTGCCCCGGTGGGGTTCTGGCGCCATGAAGGGGCAGTCGGTTTCTAACAGCAGACGTTCCAGCGGCACATGGGCCAGCACCTCGCCAGCGCGCGCGTTCTTGAACGTGAGCACGCCTGTGAAAGAGACATGGAATCCCATGGCCAGCACTTCGCGGGCGCCTTCTATCCCGCCGGAAAAGCAGTGGAACACGCCGCGGCCAGAATCGCCCATCACTTCCCGCACGGCGGCGAGCACATCGTCCCAGGCCTGGCGCGTGTGGATGATGACCGGCAATCCCACATCCGCAGCCATGCTCAGTAAACGACCGAAGACCTGCCGTTGCACGTCCCGAGGGGAATGGCCGCGGTAGTAATCCAGACCGATCTCGCCGACCGCCACCACCTTGGGGTGCCGCGCCAAGGTGCGCAGTTCCCTGAGCGCCTCATCCCTGGCAGTAGCGGCATCATGCGGATGGATGCCCACCGCGGCATACACCCCTTCATATTTCTCGGCAAGGCGCACCGAGGCGAGGCTGCTGGCAAGGTCCACGCCCACGTTGACTATGGAAACCACTCCCACTTCCCTGGCTCGCCGAGTGACATCAGCCACATCTTCAGCAAGCTCGGGAAAGTCGAGGTGAGCGTGAGTATCGATAAGCTCCAGGTTCACTCCACTTGCGCCCCGGCAGGAAACTCCTTGTCGGTGGTCACCAAGGCCAGCTGTCCGGACTTGTCGACCGCGGCCAGGAGCATGCCCCTGGACTCCACGCCGCGGATGGTGGCCGGAGCCAAATTGGCCACGACGACAATGGTCTTGCCCACCAGCTCCTCTGGCCGATAGTACTGCGCGATGCCCGCGACGATCTGCCGTTGTTCCCCGCCAATATCGATCTGCAGGCGCAGCAGTTTGTCGGTCTTTTCCACTGGTGCCGCCGCCAACACCTTGGCCGTGCGCAGTTGCACCCTGTTGAACTCCTCAAAGCTAACCTGCTCGCTCACTTTCTCCTCCTTGTCCTCTGGCCGCCGGCGTGCCTCCAATTTGCGTATCTCCGGCTCGATTTCCTCGGGTTCGATCTTCCGGAACAGGATCTCCGGCGTAGAGAGCCTGTGTCCGGCGGGGAGACGATCGGTCCCTGCGCGGTCCCACTCCTGGTCTTCGACCCGGCCGGGCAGACCCAGCATCTGCCACAGGCGCGCCGCGGAGAAAGGGAGAATGGGGCTTTGCACGACTGCCAAAGCGCGCGCCGTCTGCAGGCACACGTTGATGGTGGTGGCACAGCGCTCCGGGTTAGAGGCCACGGTCAGCCACGGTTCCTGGTCGTTGAAGTACTTGTTCGCTGCCCGCGCCAAGTCCATGAGGGCGGCGGCAGCTTTGCGCAACTCAAAGCGTTCCAAGAGATCGCCAATCGTCACCGGGCCTTGTGCAAGAAGGCGGAGCATCTCCTCATCGGCTGCCTGCGGCTGGCCGGCTTCTGGCACCGCTCCGCCGAATTTGCTGTGGGCAAAGGCCAGTGTGCGGTTGACAAAGTTGCCCAGAATATCGGCTAACTCGCTGTTGTTCTTCTGGCGAAAGTCTTCCCAGGTAAAGTCGGCGTCCTTGGTTTCCGGAGCATTCGCCGCTATCCAATAGCGCAGGGGGTCTGGGTCGAAGCGCTCCAGGCAGTCTCGTAGCCAGACCGCATAGTTGCGGCTGGTGCTGAGCTTGGCCCCGGCGATATTCAGGAACTCGTTGGCTGGAATGTCCGCAGGGAGTATGAACTCCCCGTGCCCCATGAGCATCGCCGGCCAGAGGATCGCGTGGAAGACGATATTGTCCTTGCCGATAAAGTGCACCAGCCGCGTACCGGAGTCCAGCCAGTAGTCGCGCCAGCGCTCCGGCTGGCCCCTCGAGGAAGCCCAATCCATGGTCGCAGAGATGTAGCCGATGGGCGCCTCGAACCAGACGTAGATGACCTTCCCCTCGTAACCCGGCAGGGGAACGGGCACGCCCCACGGCAGGTCGCGCGTCACCGCCCGGTCTTCCAAGCCCTCGGCAAACCAGCCACGGCAGTAATTGAGCACGTTGTCTTTCCACGAGGTCTTTTCGGCCAGCCACCGCTCCAGTTTCTCCTGGAACGCGCGCAGCCGCAGGAAGAGATGGGTGGAAGGACGCACCTCTGGCCGTGCCCCGCACACCTTGCAATAGGGCTCGATGAGGTCGGTGGGGCTGAGGGAGCTGCCGCAGCGCTCGCACTGATCGCCGCGCGCACCCGCTGCCCCGCACTTGGGGCACTTGCCCTCCACATAGCGATCCGCCAGGAAACGGTTGCACGTGGGGCAGAAGTACTGTTCCACCACCTTCTCGACGAGATAGCCGGCCTTGTGCAGGCGCAGGAAAAAATCCTGTGCCGTCTTATGGTGGATGGGCAGCGAGGTGCGCGAGAAATAGTCAAAGCTGATGCCAAAGCGCGCAAAGCTCTCCTTGTGGTCGCGGTGCCAGTAGTCCACCACCTCCTGCGGCGAAACGCCCTTGGCCTCGGCAGCGATGGAAATTGGCACACCGTGTTCATCGGTGCCGCAAATAAAGAGCACGTCGCGGCGCTTCAGCCGCTGGTAGCGCACGTAGACATCCGCCGGCAGATAGGCGCCCGCTAAATGCCCCAAATGGATGGGGCCATTGGCATACGGGAGCGCAGCGGTCACCAGGAGGCGCGAAAAAGAGTTTTCGCCTTCCGAGTCAGTCTTGGGCATTACCTTCCCTCACTTTTTCTTCTTCCCCACCTTCTCGGCCTTGGGCAGCACCTGGCACTGCTCCAGCTGCGCTCGGGAAAGGACTTCCACACTTTGATCCTCGTAGCGAATATGCACCTGCTCCCGGAAGATGTCTACCTTCTCCAGAACACCAGTCCCCTTGGCCGTCTTGACCCGGGAGCCCACTTCTGGAAAGGAAGCCAGCGCTGTCTTGTAGAACTGCCTCTCATAGACCAGGCAGCACAACAGCCGTCCGCACAGGCCCGACAGCTTCTGCGGGTTCAGCGGCAGGTTCTGCTCCTTGGCGCACTGGGTAGTCACCGGCTCGAACTCGCGCAGAAAGGTATTGCAGCAGAGCTGCCGGCCACAGGCACCGAAGCCGCCGATGCGCCGTGCTTCGTCGCGCACGCCAATCTGCCTGAGCTCGATGCGCACGCGATACTCCGCAGCTAAGTCCTTGACCAGCTCGCGAAAGTCCACCCGCTTTTCGGCAGTGAAGTAGAAGGTGATCTTGTTGCAGTCGAACTGGAACTCCACATCCACCAGCTTCATGGCCAGGCCGTGCTTGGCGATCTTCTCCTTGCAGACCTGAAAGGCCTCGGCCTCCTTCTCGCGGTTGGCGCGATAGCGTTCCATGTCTGCAGGGCTGGGCTTGCGCAGGATGTTGCGCACGGCCATGCCGGCTGCCTTCCGCGTGATGAGCGGCCCGACTTGGTTCACGATGCCCAGGTCTTCCCCCCGCTGCGCCTCGACAATAGCATAGTCGCCCGGTTTGAAGGGAAACTGCTGGGGATTGGCAAAGATCTCCTTGCGCTCGCCTTTGAAAACTATCTCTATGTAGTCAGACATTGCTCTTCCTCCTGAGGGCACGCCTCAGGTGTTGAAACAGGACAATCAGCACGAGGCTCAGCTCCAAGTTGCGGTCGATGCGCGCGATGGACTCCTCGAGGGCGCCAATGGCCTCCTCAAAGTCGATCTGCTCAAATGCGCCTACAAACTTTTGCAGCCAGTCGAGCCGGTCAAAGTTGATGAGCATGCGTCTGCGGTCCGCCTCGGGGCCTGCCGCCGTGAGCACCAACGCGTCGTGGAAGATGCTCAAGAGCAGGCGCAGATACTCTTTGACCATCCCTCTGTCGCCCAACGCGCGCAGCTGTTCGGCTTGCAGCACATGGTCATGGTCGGCGCGGATTGCCGTCCGCAGGAGCTCGATGGCCTCGTCGCGCCGTTGATTGACGTCTTGCTCCAACCACTCTATCGCTCGCCGGTAGCTGCCATTGGCCATGCCGGCGATGAGGCGCGCCTGTTCCGCAGGCACCTGCCGCCGCTCGATCAACGCCTCCTCTATTTCCTGCGCGGTGAGCAGAGCAAAGCGCACCTGCTGGCAGCGCGACACGATGGTGGGCAACAGCGCTTGCACCATCGTGGTAGTCAGGATGAGCGTGGTCGCCGGCGGCGGCTCCTCAAGAAGCTTGAGAAGCGCGTTGGCAGCCTCTGCGGTCATGGCGTCTGCCTCGGCAAGGATCACCAGGCGCCCGCGGCCCTCGAAGGACTTGAGCGAGCTATCGTGGCGGATGGCGCGAATCCGTTCGATGGAAATGACCGGATTAGCCCACGGCCGGAGCCTGGCATACGGCTCCTGGACCACGCTGTCCAGTATCTCTCGTTCGCGTTCGGCGTCTATCTCGCGTGGTGCCGGGAAGACGAAACGCACATCTGGGTGGGTCAAAGCGGCAACCTTGCGGCAACTGGCACATTCCCCGCAACCATGAGAACCCTGCCTCTCGCACAGGATCGCCTGCGCCAGGGCCAGAGCGGTGACCTCCTTTCCCACGCCCTCCGGGCCAAAGAAGAGATAGGCGTGAGCCAGGCGGCCGTGCTCCAACGCCCGCTGGAGAACCCTCTTTGCTCCTTCTTGGCCGATGACCTGTGCGAATGCCATAGCCTCTCGATGCCGCTTGCGCCGCTCCGCTCACGGACGCGCGCTCAACCACTCCAATGGATTGAGGTGATTTGTGCCCTTCCACACCTCGAAGTGGAGCACTGCTCCACCCAAGACCCCCTTTTCCCCCACGGTGCCGATGCTCTGCCCAGCGGCGACTTCCTCTTGCTGCGCGACGTTGATCTCTCCCAGCCGAGCGTAGACGGTGTAGTAGCCAGCACCGTGGTCGACGATTACGATGTTGCCACCGCCTCGCTGCCAGGTAATCACTGCCACTTTGCCCGCAGCCACGCAGCGCACTGGCGCCCCTTCCCGGCTCTCGATATCCACGCCGATATTTTCGGTAACGGTGCCCAGCTGGGGGTGCTTGTTCCGGCCGTACTTGCCCACGACTTTTCCTGCAGTGGGCCACGGCAGGCGTCCCTTCTGGGCAGCCAAACCTGCGAAAGTGGTGGCGCTACTCGGCGCGGGAGTGCCTAACCGTTGCTTCTCCGCCGAAGCAATGAGCTTCTCGATGCGCTGCGCCGCCTCCTGGTACTCTTGCAGCCGACGCTGCAACTGGCTCTTGTCGCGGCGTACCTCGGCGAGCAGCTTGGCGCGCGTGCTGCGGCTGGCGCGCAGGTTGTCCTCCTCGCGTCGCTTTTCTGCGAGCAGGCGCGCCTGTTCATCAAGTTGCCGACGGAGTGCCACCTGCTGCGCGGCAATCTCTTCTTGCTTGGCTGTCAGGCTGCGCAGGCGCAGCTGGTCGGCTTGGGCGATGCGCCTTTGCAAACGCGCCCAGGCGCGTGCTTGCGTCAACGAACGAGCCCGCAGCAGAAGCTCCAGGTCCTTGCTGCGCCCGTACTTGTAGTAGTGCACGATGCGACTGCGCAGGCCCTCCTTGATGCGCGCCTCTTCCTTCTGTGCCTCTGCGGACTGGGCGCGCAACCGCTCGATCGCCTCACGATTGCGCCGTTCTTGCCGCTCCAGCGACTGCAAGAGCGAGCGCGTGAGGGCGATCTCGCGGTCGAGGCTGGCCAGCATGTCCAGGAGCGCCGACTCACGCTTCTCGCGCTGCGCTAACTGCGCACGATAACGCTCGATCTCGGCGCGCACACGCTTGAGCTCCCGCTCCTGGTCTTCCGGCAGAGCCTGCGCCCCCAGCGCCAGCGGCAGCAAGGCCAGCAGACCGCCAATCGCCCCGACAGCCACCGCTCTCTTCGTGCCCCTCATATCTTGTTAAGGTACTCCTTCAGCCGGACAAAATCAACAGGAAAGTTGGCGCGATTTTTGACTGACCCCTGAACACTCCATCCGACTTTCACGCGCGGGGGGGAGGTGCTACGGGAGGCAGATTTTGCCCAAGACAGTCCTCCGGCTGGCCCCGGTCGCGCCGGGAAGGTTACCTGGCTGATCGGCGACCGTCGCATTGGCGAGGACGGCAAAGGAGATGGCCTCCTTAGCCTGCGCGGGGATGCCGTGCGCATCGCTACGCTCTACCAGCGTGCATGAGCCGAAACGGCAGGCCAGCATGTGGAGCAAGGTGGGATTGCTGGCGCCGCCACCGCTGACAATCAGGCGGTGCAGCGGCAGCGCAGACCCGGCAAAGCGAACGACTGCGTCGTGGATGCTGGCCGCGGTGAGAGCAGTGGCCGTTGCTACCAGGTCGGCGCGTGCGAGACGAAGCCTTTCCCCTCGCCTCACGAACCAGCGGAGGAACTCCCCACCGAACTCCTCTCGCCCCGTTGACTTGGGAGGCAGCCGCGCGAAGAACGGATGCCGCAGCACCTCGCCAACGAGCCTCTCGTCGCACCTCCCTCTGGCCGCAACGGCACCGTCTCTGTCCAGGGTTCGGCGGAAGAACCGCCTCATGAGCCCATCAATGAGCATGTTGCCGGGGCCAGTGTCGAAGGCCAGCACCTGCTCAGGGGCGCAACTGGCAGGGAGAAGGGTCACGTTCGCGATGCCGCCGATGTTCAGCACACATCTATTCTCCGTGGGCGAGCGGAAGAGCAGATAGTCCACAAAAGGAACCAGCGGAGCGCCTTGGCCGCCCACGGCCATGTCGGCAGGGCGAAAGTCGGCCACGGTCACGATGCCTGTCCGTTTGGCGATCACCGCCGGCTCAGCGATCTGGAGTGTGCCCGTGACCTGGCGCCCGCAGAGCTCCTCAGGGACCGGCAGGTGGTGAACGGTCTGGCCGTGGCTGCCGATGAGGTCGACATCAGAAGGTGCCAGTCCGGCCTCGGCCATTGCGGCAAGGGCCGCCTCGGCGAAGAGCTCGCCCAAGAGGAAATTCAGGCGGCAGATGCGGTCCACACGGCCTGTGCGCGCCGAAGAGCAGGCGAGGATCTCACGCCGCACCTGCGGTGGCCAGGGCGCGCAGCGGAAGTGCAGCAGTTCCAGCGACATCCCCTCGCCGGCCCCGGCAATGCGGCAAAGAGCGGCATCGACAGCGTCGGCTGAGGTGCCGGACATGAGCCCCAGCACCACTTTCTGCCGCTTCTGGGCAAGCTGGAGCAGTCTCATGCGCCCCTACGCCTGCTGGCCCCGGTGCAGCTTAGCCAGGACCTCCTCGGTGACCGGGATGCCGGCCTTCTGCAATGCCAGGATGACCGCGCCGGCCACCGGCTCGAACCTGGGCCAGTCGATGCTCACCCTTGCCGAGACTTTGTCCAACTCTTCGCGCATGAACGGCTCCAGGACCGGCCTCTGCTTGAACACGCTGCCCACCAGCGCGACCTTTACTTCTCCGCCCTCCAAACCCAGTCTACGCGCGACGGTGGCGGCCATCTTGCCCAGTTCACGCCCGGTGAGCGCAACAATGTCCCGTGCCACCTGGTCGCCGGCGGCCGCCTCCTCAAAAACCATGGGGGCAGAGGAGGCAATCGCCGCTCGGTCGAGGTCTCCGCCATACACCCGCGAAATCACCTGGTCGATGCGCTCCACCCCACAGGCCCGTTCCAGGCGAGGCCGTAAGGAGGTGGCCGGCCCCCTGCCGTCCAAGTCCTTGAGGGCGGCAAGGAGCGCCTCGCGCCCCAAGAAGTAGCCGCTCCCTTCGTCGCCCAACAGGTAGCCCCACCCTCCGCAGCGCACTACCTGGCCGTCCGCCGACTTACCGAAGCAGATGCTGCCGGTGCCGGCAATGATGATGATGCCAGGGCCTTCGGGAAAAGCTCCAGCCAAGGCGATGCTGGCATCGGTGTCCACGGTGAGGGCCCGTGCCAGGCCTGCTCTGCCGAGCGCCTGCTGGGCTGCCTCGCGGTCGCCGGGCCTGCCTGCCCCTGCCAGGCCGAGGTACATGTGATCCGGCAGGAGGCTCGCGAGACCGCTCCTTTCCTGCAATGCCTGCAGCACCTCTGCAATCACGCCCGGCAACTTGTCGGGCCCGACCACCTGCACGTTCGACACGCCAGCCTCCGCCTGCGCCAGGACTTCGCCGCTTTCCTTCGCCAGCAGGGCCCGGGTTCGTGTGCCACCTCCGTCTATTCCGACCACCAGTGCCATAGTCTTCCCTCTCTATGTCTGCATTACCCGCCACACCTTACGCACCACCAAGCTCACCACGACCACCTTCAGCGCCTCCCCTGGCAAAAAGACCGCCGCACCCGACCACAAGGCCACCCCGAGGCTCATCCGTCGTGCTACTACCACATTGAGGGTGAAATAGAGGTAGCTGACGCCTAAGACCAGGACCAGCAACGCGGCGCCGCTGTTTGCCAGCACGAGGCGCCCCCATGAAGGGATTTGGCTATGCCACTGGCCCCGCTGATGCACCAACCTCGACACGAGGGCGCTCGCCAACGGAAACGCCAGAAGGTAGCCAAACGTGGGTTGCAGCACCACACCCAGGCCTGCGCCCGTGGCGAAAACCGGCAGCCCCATCAGCCCGCAACCCAGGTAGACGAGCTGGGCAGCCAAGGCATACCCAGCCGGAAGCAGACTGCCGCCCAGAAACACGAACAGCGTTTGCAGCGTGATGGGCACCGGCCACATGGGCAGGCGCACATACGCCCCCACCGCCGTGAGCCCAGCCACCGCGCCAGCCAACACCAGGGGGAGTGCCTTCCTTTGTCTGTTCACCGTCCTTAGCACTGAACTGCGCTATCCTCACCTGTCCACATACTGAAAGAGGCAGACCTGCATCTGCCTCTCACCGCTCGCCGGAGTATAAGGCCAGTTCAAGACGACGGCCGAGCAAAATCTTGCCGTTTCTTCTTCGAGTCGAGGTCCAGCTGCTTGAGGTACTTGCGAATCTGGAACCACCCAAGTTTGACGTTACCGAAGCGAGGGGTGTTGAGCTCCTTGAGTATCTTGGCGGTACCGGCCTCAGGAAACTCAGCCACCACCCGCTTGATCTTCTCGACGATGGCCTCTTCCTCCTGTTGGCGCTCGGCAGAGGCAGTCGCCATCGTGGCTCCGGCCGACTCCCAGCCGCGACCACCCTGCTCCTCGCCTACCGGCACCACCACGCGCCCCTTGGCCCTGGCCTCGGCATCAAAGTCCCTGATGGCCTCTTCCACGGTGTCGAAGGCTTTGAGGATGTAGTGGAACTCCAGGAGCTCAAAGACCTCGTAGACATCGGGGATCATGCCCACCAGTTTGAGGTCTCCCCCTTTCTCCCGAATGCCTTTGATCTCGCTAATGAAGATGCCCCAGCCCGCGCTACTGATGTAGTCGACATTGGCAAGCTCGATGATGACGTTGTAGGTACCGGCCTTGAGCAGCGAGGAGAGCGAATGCTCCAGTTCGGCCGAGGTGGTAGTGTCGATGTAGCCGCCCACCTTGATGATGGCGATATCGTCCCTGCTGCTCGGCTTCTCCACAGATAGCTGAATACCTTCCATAGGCGAGCATCTCCTGATGTGCAATGACCAGGACACCGTTCGGCGATGCGCAGGGCTCCTGCTCTGCCCTTCACCCAAGGTGTCAAGCCGAAGGAAATATATCAGAAACCACCCTAAAAGTCAACCCGAAAGTTGCCTCTACCTGCCATGAGGGCTGCGCTTGGCCAAAAGCTGCCGCGCTCTCTCGATGTTTTTCTCGATGTCCTTGCGACTGGGGTCGAGGCGCAGCACCGTCTGCCACTCGGCGATAGCCTTCTCGAACTCGCCCCGGTTGGCGTAGATGGCGCCCATGTTCTCGTAGGCATCGGGGTCCGAGGCGTCGATCTCCTTGACTCTCCGGTATTCTTCGGCTGCCTCCAGATACATCTTGTTGCGGAAATAGGCGTTGCCCAGGATGCTGTGTGCTTCCTTGAAATCCGGGTACTCCTCCACCACCCTCCGGAACTCCTGGATGGCCTCGTCATAGCGCTCTGCGTGGTAGAGACGCAGGCCCTTGAGCAGCACCTTTTCGGGCAACAACCGTTCTTCTTGGGCTTTGCGCACTTGCACGGGTTGCCGGTACGGCGCTTCTTCTGCACGATCTGCGTGGAAGGAGGCGGCACCTTCCTGGCGCCCATTGCCACCCTCTTCGGGGACCGCCTCTTCCAGCGATTGCAGAAACTCGGCGAAGGCGCGCTCTTCGGCATCCTGAGCGTGCTCGGGCAACAGCTCTTCCTCAGGGGCAGCAGGAGGCGGCACGGATTCCTCCCAGAAGCGCTCCAGTTCTTCGAAGGCGAAGCCGGCTTCCACCTCCTCGTGGCCCTCCGGCGCCTGTGGCGGGGCCTCTTGCTGCGGCTCCGCCTCTTCCGGCGCCTCCGCCGCGGGCTCGAGCTCTTGAAACAGTTCTAACCACTCATCCCCGCCGATGAGCTCCTCAACGGCCTCGCCCTGGGTCGGCACTGGGGGCGCCTCCTCCTCAGCCAACTCTGGCTCCTGCTCTACGGCAGGAGGTTCAGCCTCGGGCACCGGCTCCCTTACCGGAGGCACCGGCTTGCTGAGCAGTTCTTCCAACGGCTCGGTGAGGAGCTGTTCCAGCTCGATATCTGGGAACGCAAGCGCGGGGATCTCCGGCTCCCGCGGTGGAGTGGCCCGTGCCGGTTCCGCGGTCTTCTCCCGCTCGGCGCGGCGCTCACGCTGCGGCGGCACTTGTTCCTCGCGTCGCTCCTCGCGACGCGGAGGTGGACCGACCGGCAACAAGGGCGCCTCCAGGGGCTGCGGCTTTTCGATAATGACGCGACCGTCCAGGGTGAGCAGCGGCGTGCCCGGGGGCTTCATGCGGCGCCTGGTGCCACGTTTGGCCACGAAGGCCTCCCGCAGCTGGCGTGTGTTCAGTCGACTGCGCACCAACTCATCGTAAATGGCCGCCTCGGAAATCGTCTCGAAGCCGTACTTCTCTGTGGCCAACTCCTCGGCGATGCGCTTGGCCCCGTACTCCGGGTGCTCGCGGATGATGTCGTAGATCTTGGTCTTTTCCTCTATGCTGAGGTGCTTTGCCTCCACAGGGACAACACCGGCATCCACCTCCACCGCCTCGACGCCGCGCTCTTCGAACAGGCGGCGGTACTTGCTCATGGCATACGTGGAGATGCCCGCCTCGGCGCATGCCTCGCGCAGGTTCTTGCCTGCCTGCATCAGTCCGAAGGCACGTTTGGCACGCTCCAGCTCGATAACTTCGGCGCTGGCCTGCTCCTTGATCGCCACCAGGGTGATGTCGTCGCTTTGCGGATTGCCCTCGGTGAAGGAATGGAGCTCGTTCTTCAGCTGCTCGACGAACGCCTCCACGGGCAAATGGCTGTAGTCGCGGATCACTTGCAGAAGGCGCTCATCGCCGAACATCTCCCGCTGCGGATTCATCGCCTCGGTGATGCCGTCGGTGTACAGAATGAGAATGTCATCCGGCGCAAGGCGGATGGTATCGGACTGGATGGTCCGCCGGAACAAGTCCTTCTCCGGCAGGGCGATGCCGATGGGGAAACCCTGCGGGTTCAAGTAGTAGGTCTTGCGCGTGGCGCCGCGATACAGGATCATGGGGTTGTGTCCGGCACTGGCGTAGTTGATGCGGCGCCGCTTGGAGTCGAGAATCGCGTAAAAGACAGTAACGAACATCCCCTTCTTCATGTCGTTGATGACAAAGTCGTTGACGCGGGCCAGAACCTCGGCGGCCGAATAGATACCCCGCGCCTCGGTGCGCAGCGCGGTGCGAATCATGGTCATCACCAACGACCCTGGCACGCCTTTGCCGGAGACGTCAGCCACGGCGATCCCCAAAGTGTCGCGGTCCACCTCCACAAAGTCGAAATAGTCGCCACCGACCTCCTTTGCCGCCTCGTAAAAGGTGGCAATGGAGTAGCCTTCGATCTTCGGCAGCTCGGTGGGGAGCAAGGTGCGCTGGATCTCCTGGGCCACCTGCATCTCTTTGCGCAGCCGTTCCTGCTCGGCCAAGTTCTTCTGCGACTCGCGGAGCTTGGTGGTGATATCGCTGAACGCCTGGGCGATCTCGCCCAATTCGGTGGAGGAGTCGATGTCGAGCTCGTCTTCGACCTCCTCGTGTCCGAGCGTGCGCACCCATTGCGCCAACTTGCGGAAGGGATTGAGCACCACGTAGACCAGCAGGAAAGTGCCTGCCACACCAATGCCCAGCACCACCAGGGCGAGACGAAGGCTCTCTTTGCGGCGGCTGGCAGCTATGGCATCAGCCACTCCTTTGCGCAACCACAGGTGGGTGCTGCCCACAGGTGCCCCGGTCTCCTGCGCATAGAGGGGATACGAAAGCTCGATGACCTCCTTCCCCTCCCAGGCGAAGATCGCCGTGTGCTCATCGATGCGGCGGACCTTGGCAGGGTAGACGAACCGAGCGTAGAGGAGGGGCGAGGAGACCGAAGCGGCGCGCACGGTGCCCGTGGAGTCCACCATGAAACAATCCACCACCAGCTCCGGGAACCTGCTCATGGTGCTCTGAATCTTTTCGCCAGCGCTGACTTCTGCGGTGAAGTCGATGGTGTTGCCCTTGATGTCCGCAGCGATACTGCTGGTGAGGGTTTGCGCAATGGGGACCCCGCGCCCGAGCACCTCGCGCAGGGCATTGTCGTCTTCCTGGCTGTAGAAGTACAGGTAGCCTGCCGTCACGATGGCCGTGACTGCCGCGCAGGCAATGGCCGAATAGCGCGCCTTGAGGCTGAGCGAAAGCGAAGGCACATGGAAGCGCCGCGCCCGCACCGGCTCACGCCGCTTGGTCAGGCGGAGCTCATTGCCCTCCTCCGTCTTGCGGTAGTCGATATCGTCCAGCAGGCGGCGCATGATGAAGATGCCGAGTCCGCCTTTCTTACCGATGCTGACATAGCGCTTGAGGTCGGGCGGCTTTACCCGCCGCGGGTCGAAGTACTTGCCTTGGTCAATGAGTACGAAGGTGAGGCTGTTGCGCTTGACAATGGCGCGTACCGTGATGGACCCCTCCCAATCGCGGTACGCATGCTTGATGATGTTGGTCGTCGCCTCGTCGATGGACAGCTTGAAGGCGTTGATCACCTGCTTGGAGAAGCCGTACTTCTGCCCGATCTTGGCGACAAAATCGCGGATGTCGGCAAGATAGTCGATGTGGGCTGGGACAACCAGCTGCTCTTTTATGGGCGTGCGGATCACGTCGCGCTACTTCTCCTGACGCTGGCGCCCTTGAGCCTTGGCAATCTGCTCTTTGGCGGCGTCTATCCCTTGCAGGATGCGGCGCACGTACGGCTGCACGCGGTTGGCCTCTTCAAACTTTTCTAAGGCTTCCTCGAACTTGTTCTGCTGGTAGAGCCGGTAGCCTTCGCGGTACAGCTCGCGGGCGCGACCCTCTGGCTCGACGTCCTTGGCCAAGGCCCGCTGCATCGCCTCTTCGTAGTGTTGCCGGACCACGGGGTTCTGTGGCTGGAACTGCATGGCCCGCTTGAACGCCTCGGCGGCCGCGGCATAGTTGCCGTTGCGCTTCTCTTCGAGTCCCTGCCGGAAGAGGTTGTCGAAGTTGAGCTGTTGCGTCAACCGAGCGATGCGCCCCTCCACCAGGCTCACCAAGTCGGCTTGCCCATCCGCCACGCGGGCTGCCTCCCGGTAGATGCGGATAGCTTCGTTGGCTCCACCTGTCTTGCGCGCCTCTCGCTCAGCATCCTGGATGAGCCCCTGCGCGGCAGCACGCTGCTCCTGCACGGCCTTGTCACGGAACTCGAGGGCCTGGGCGTGTCCGGGAAACTCCTCCAGGATGCGGTCGAACTCGCGGATGGCGGCCACAAAGTTGTTCTGCGCCAGGAATGCCTGCGCCTTCTTGAAGTGTTCTTCCACAAACGCCTGGCGCCGCTGGATTTCGCGCTCCTGGGCGCGGCGTGCAGCTTCCTGCGCAAACTGCTCCTGGAGCCGCTCGTCCGTCAGGCGCAGCTTGTCCCGCGCCTCCTGCCGGGCCTCGATCAAGTCGGGATCCAGGCCCACACTGTCCGGGATGGAGAGCACCCTGGTGAATTCGCGAAAGGCCACGTAGTAGTCGCCGCGCTCCAGGGCCGCCTGCCCGTCTCGGAGGCCACTGAGAATGGTCTGGCGCCGCTCCCATTCCCGGCGGGCCCGCATTTCCTCTTCGATTTCCTGCGCCCGGCGCAGCTCTGCCCGCCGCACCATCTCCTGTTTGGTGGGCCCAAAGGAAAAGGTCACCGACACGCGATGCGTCGGGTCTAAGTCACGGTCGGCAAGCCAGCCGTACGAATAGTCGATCTGGAACGAACTGTACACCAGTCCGGCACCAAACGATGGCGCGCCATTGTTGAACCCTGCGCGCAGCATGGCCGTTCCCCGGAACAGGTACTCGCTGCCAATGTGGAATTGCATTGGCACATGCTGCGACTTGTCCACGTCAAAGTGCACAACCACGGCACTGCCATTGCCGGTGGTGCGAATCGTGCGGGCCAACCCTGCGCGCAACATGGCCGGCAACCGCTCTGCGCCGGCGGCCACCTCGCCCTCAGCTCGCGTCAGTCGCAGGCGCGGGCTGACCAGATTGCACACCGAGACGCCCAACCGCAAATCGCGGAGCAGGAAATTGTCCAAGGGGAGCGCGCACAACACGCCGGCGTCTGCACCCAAGGCACTGGCCGTAAACCCTGCCAACTCTTGCCGCTCCAACTTGCCAGTTACCCCCACGGACAGCCAGGAGAAAACCTGCTTGCCGTAGGAGACGAGGAACTCTTCTTGTTCGAAGCCGAACGTCCCCTCCGGTTCATTGTGCTCGCTCCGGCCAGGCACCCCACCGATTCCGATGCGCGCGTAGCCAAGACCCAGCGTCCCCACGTTGCGGGTGGGGAGCACAAATCCCACGGACTGCAAGCTGGCGCCCCAGAGCAGATTCGCGTAGAAGGTCGTGACGCTCTTCCGTTCCAAGTGGTCCAGGCCGCCTGGGTTCCAGAACAAGGCAGTGGGATCGCGAGGATCGCCCACGCAGGCCCCACCCAAGGCCAATGCTCGGGCTCCTATGCCGTAAGTGAACAGGTGGCGCTGGCCACCTGCCTGCGCAAAGGCAAGCCCGCATAGGACCACAACGAGGAAGCCTGCTATTGCTGTCTGCTGAAGTCTCATTGGCTTCTTGTCCAGGATCGCCCTCAATGCACCACGCCAATCTTGGTGATAGCCTCCTGCCCAGTACTGGTGACAATGCGCGCGATGTAGATGCCGTTGAGCACCCGCTGGCAACGATCGTTTCGCCCGTCCCAGAAAATTTCCCCTTCGTGGGCCCCCGCCTTTGCGGGTGGAGAGCCCCTGGGGAAATGCCGCGTCCAGACCAGCTCGCCAATCAGCGAATAGATGGAAATGGTCACATCGGCATCGGCCGTCAGGTTGTAGATAAAGGTGGTCACCGGCCTATCCGGCTGGCCAAAGGGATTGGGGTACGTGCCAAAAGCCTTGTCGAACTCCCCTTGCACGACCACCCGGAAATCCGACCGCAAGCGCATGGCCGCACTGAAGTTGCCAAGGGTGTCGGTCACCGTGACCAGCTGGCCCGACTCGGCATCGCGCACGACCACATGCAGCGCCGAATCGACGGCCAGCATCAGGCGCTGCGCCCTGGTGTGAGGCAGAAGGTCCACGACCAGCTCCACCGAGTCTGGCACACTGGCCCATAAGGTGTCCGGAGAGCCGGTGGTAAAGTCCAGCACCAGTGGGTTCGCAGCCGGGATTTCGGTTACCTGCACGAATGGCCACAGAGGCTGTCCGCGTCTGATGGCCGCTGTCCGAGAAATGGTCTCTTGGGGCGACAGCTCTCCCCCTTGCGGGTCACGGAGCTGCACCACCAGCCTTTCCAGCAAGAAATGGGTGCTCCCTTCCGCCGCAGGGTTGTAGAAGCGGAGCCCCAACAGAGGTACTCCCGTGGCCCCGGTCATGGCCGAAGAGCGCCTGTCCACCTGGTAGACGCTCATATGCACCACGGCTGCTACCGTCCGCACTGGAAGGAGTGCCACGGGATCGGCCACCTCGGCTTTTTGCTCAGAATACTGGTCGAGCCCGACGTCCAGCAGCTGCACTCTGATGGTGTCCCACTGCAGCGTGGCCAGCAGAGGGGCGCGCACTTGCCACTGTACGGTCGCCACCTCACCAGTCGGCGCCTTGGCGGTCTCCTCTTGCGTGACATAGCCGGAGGGAAGAGAGAGGCCGAAACGAAAGTCCTCCACCCGCGTGTAGCCTGCCTCGCCAAGATTTTCCACATACGCACGCACCACAAAGTGCTGGCCCACGCGCACCTGTCCGCCAACAGCGTCAGCCGGAGCGACAATCGCAACCTTGCAGACGAGTCGCGCCCTGTTGACCGTGGTCACAGCCACCTTGTCGTCCGGATCCAGCGGGGTGCTCACCCGTTGCCCGGAGTTCACGTCGCGCGGCCAGTCGAGGAGGCGGAAGCTAAACTGCTCCGGCCCTGCCGAAGGGGTAGCGGGTGCGCGCAGCGTCCAGATGAGCACCCCCGAGCTGGTACTCTGCACCAATGGTTCTTCTACGCTGTAGCGGCTTCCGGGCGTGGTCATTTCCACGGTGAAAAGGTCGCCCGGCATCAACCCGGCTTCTCCTTCCACTTCCACCAACGCCCGCATCTGGAAGAGCTGTCCGGTCGAGAGGCGTCGCTCGCGCGCCGCCTCGGTCGGCTGGAAGACCTCCGCACGCAGGCGAAAGTCGGCTCGTCTCTGCAGCACCACCAGCAGCGGCTCAGAGGTCGAGGTGAGGAACACGTCGGTGCTCCGCCAGTCACGACCCAGGGCAGTCACCCAGAGCGTGTCCGGAAGCCCGGTGGTCGCCGGCGGGTTCGGCGCCTCAACCCGCCATTGCACCACTGCGCGCTCCCCGCTCACCACCCTCTTGCTCCACGACTCGGCGTAGTAGCTATCGTCGGACACACGCAGCACGGCACTCAGCGTATCGCCAGAGACCCTGGCGGAGGTGACCTGCGCGGTCACAATGAAGGTCTGTCCGGTCGACAAGGTGCCGTCCACTGCTCCTGCCGGCTCGCTGATGAACACGGTATCGACTCGGACGAAGCCACGGTCCAAAGTGCGCACGTTGAGGAAGCTCGTGGCATTGGAGACCTGCGCCCTGCTCCCGGTGTTTTCGTCGTCAGGTCGCTCGATAATGGTGACGCTCAGCGTTGCCGAGGAGGTCAACTCGGGCGCAGCCCGCAACCACCAATAGAGCGATGCGCCAGGGGTGAAGGCCTTGACGGAGTCGGACTCGCTGGGGTCGAGGGTGCAGCGGGTCTGCCCCAAGGAGAGCTTGAGCCGACCTGTGCCCGTGGTGCCTGCCTCGCCGGTGTTCCTCACCGTCGCTTGCAATTTGAACCTCTGTCCGACGGAGAGGTCACCGCTTGCGGCCCCCGCTGGCTCGACGATAGCCAGTGGTTCAAGAGCCAAGATTGCCCTCTTGACCGCTAAGACCTCGTGGGTCTTGTCGCCTCGCACTGGGTTGCCGGCACCGTCCACACCGGAGGCGACGACCACCAACACTGCCGGCTGGATGTCCGGATCTGACGGGGCTCGCACCGTCCAGCTCACGGTCTGGGGAGATGAGTTGATGGCACGCACCGAATCGGCACGTAACTGGTAGCCAGACGCAGCCGGCAGACGCAGGACAGCCCGACGCTGCGCCAGGTCTGGGGAAGAAACCACCAGGGCCGAAAGCACAAAGTCCTGTTCTGTGGATACGGTGTCATCAGTTGCGCCGGGGGGCCAGCTTAGCCACACCCTTTCCACCACCATCCCGGGGGCGACTGTCTGCACTGCCAGGGTGTCAATCCCCTTGGCCACGGCCACCTCTGCGCCGGTGTTCAGGTCCCGAGGCTTTTCCGTGAGGGCGAGTCGGAACACATCACCGGAGCTCGCTACCCCAGGGGCAATGCCTGACACCGCAAGCGTCGTGGAAGGCTTGCTCCCCAGGTCGAAGGGCAGCTGGCGCGGCGCGTCCGAGGTGTCCTTCTCAGAGACGAGCCGATAGCCTGCGGGGGGCGTGAGCAGGAGCTTCCCGCTATCGCAGGCGGCTGAACCAAGATTGGTCACCGTCGCCAACACGCGGAAAGGCTGTCCTGCAGTGAGGACGGTGTTACCACCTTCCAGCGCCACCCTGACGCTCAGATTGGCCGGACGCTGCACAACCACCAGGGCCTGTTCCAAGAAAGGCTCGCGCATCACCGTCGCCGGGATGCGGCTCTCATGGGCGATCGCCGACAGCACCCGCACCTGGAATCGCTGCGGCTGTGCCCTCTCCTGGCCAGGCGCAGTCGCAGCAAATGTCACCGAGTCTGCCCCGTTACGGTCGATCCAGGGGATTACCAGCACACTTTCGGCCACAGCAAATGTGGTGTCGGGAGGGAAGAGCTGCACGCGAACGCTGTCCAGGCCCTCCCGTCCCTGCTTTTCCTCCACTACCACCTTGATGGAGAATTGCTGGCCGGTATTGACGATTCCCACCCCGAGCGGGTCGACGTTGCGGCTCACCACCTCGGTGCGGCGCACGCGCGCCACCGCCGCAGTCTTGACGAACAAGCTGTCCTCCGCTATGACCTCATAGGTGGGCCCGCTCTGGCCGAGATTGGCGTCGTGGGCCTGGAGAGTCACCCGCACCACCGCCATGCCCCCCAAGGGGCCCGTGCGCCGCACCACGAAGAGGTAGCTGTCGCCTGTACCGCCCGCTAATAGGTGGCTGCCTGCGGAGCTGAGGCTGCTGGGCGGCACCACTTCGTAGGTGCTCGTCTGGTCCACACCCTGGATGGAGATCTTGAACGCGGTGGGAGTGGCCGGCTCGAACAAGAGGCCCGCTTCGCCGTCGTTGCGCAGCCGTACCTCGCATTGCCACGGCTCATTGCTCTCAGCAAGCACCGTATCCTGGGAGAAGAACAGGCCCACCACCTGGGGCACCGGCGCAGTTTGCACAAAGCCGAGGCAGCTATCCGCCGCCGCAGCGACGATCGTCGCAGGTTCAGGGACGTTGTCTGCGTAGGCACTGTCCACGTACGCCCGAAAAGTGACCGGTCCTGGCGTAGTGCCTGCCCGCATCGAGAAGTTGACGACCGCACTGTCCGGAGTCCCACCAAGGGCACTTGTGGTCACCACGAGGGTATCAGGTATCAGAGCATTGTCCGGCGCCGCGCCCAAGCGGACCCGCACGTTGTGCACGGATTCCGAGCCGAGGTTTTCAACGACCGCCCGCGCGTCTACTTTCTCTGCAGAGGTGAGGTAAGGCGCATTCGGCATGGCCAAGTACACGCGCCGGAGCCGCACTCGTGCCGGGCTGTCGATAATGGCGAGCGCCGTTGCATCCAGCGGCGGCAGGACTTGCGCCGCAAGGCCGCTGGCCGCACCTCTTGCCGCCTCGATCACCGCCTCAAACAGCTCCCCCTGCGGGCGGCGCAGGCTGTCGGCGCGCAGCGGAAATACTACCGTTTGTTCCTGCCCAACCTTGACGACAGGAATGAGCTGCGACTGGGGCGCCTGCGAATACTGCGTGCGCAAGCCAACGCGCACATCGGCCAAGTCCTCGCCACCGACATTGGCCACCACTACCTCCACGGCGAACTCCTGGCGCACGTTGACGTGGGCGGTCCCGTCGGGCGCAACGTTGTGGGCGCGGACCACGGTGGAGGCGATCTGTGCGCGCGCCGGGCTCGCCACATAGAAACTACCGTGGCTGGTGACGTGGAGCACCTGCGTCGGGTCGTTCAGGTCTTGGCCCTGTAACTCCACCAGGATCTGGCCTATCCCTCCTTTCGCCCCAGTCTTGAATACGGTGTACTCCAGGAGACGCTCTTGGCCGCCGGACAGGGTTAGCCCACCGCCCACGAATTCGCTCGGCGCGCCGATGAGATAGTCCCCTTGCTCCTGACCGCTGACGAGGATGGTCAAGTTGGAGGGCGCCGGCGCCGCGAGCACTGCTCCAGCCGAGCCAGTGTCCCTGACCGCCACGCGGATTGTCCAGAACGGACCTGTTTGCCCGGCAAGCACCGTGTCCGGTACGGCCACCACGCTGGTAATGTCCAACGCGGCTGGCCTCTGCATGTAGACGTGGGTGAAGGAATCGCTCGCGCTTTCCGCCGGAAGGATGGTCACCGGCAAACCGGTATTCTTGGACAGTGCCTGCACCAAACTGGCAGTGACCGCCTCCACCGTGTCGGGGATGGCGCCTGCGATAGCACTGGCCCGTGCCTCGACGAGCTGCCCACCAGGAACACTGGGAAGCGTGACCGTGGTAGGGATGGCACTCAACTGTGGCTCAGACTTCAGCGCCACCACAGCGTTGGTAGCAGTTTCTTCCCCAAGGTTACGCACCTGCACCCGCAACTTGTACCCTTGGCCCACGTTGACATAGGGCGTGTTTGGCGCCTCCACCTCCAATCCGGCCAAGCGCACCACTGCCGGCTGCTGGACGGTCACCATTCCCGCCTGCTCCACGTCGGAGGACGCCGTCAGCTGGCGGCCGCTGTTGACCTCCTCGGCGGCCACAGTAGCAGTGACCGCTACCACGCCTGGCGTGGTCGAGCTCCTGGTGACCACAAACATCAGACTGTCCAGGCTTCCTGCCTCTAAGAGCAGGCCGCCGCCGGCAAGGGCCTGCGGAGGCACTACTGCCCAACCACTGCCCGCAGAAAAGCCCACGAAGGTGCGCGCCGCAAGCGTGTCCACAAGGAGGTCGCTGCCACCCGCATTGCCAAGGACCACGCTTATGCTCCACTCGGTGCTCTGGCCCACGGTCACCGCGGGCTGTGAAGGGCGTACCCGCAGCACGGCCAGCTGAGCCGGCGTCTGAGCCGTAAAGTAACCCCACTGCGTGTTGGTGGCCGCATACAGATGATTCGTCGGGTCGGTTACCTCAGTTGCCCACACCTCGCCGTAGATGCGAATCGGCCCTGTGGTAGTCGCCACCGTCTGCACGACCGGGAATCGGAGCTCATCGCTTGCGCCCGGAGCCAACACCCGCATCCCACTGCCATAGAACACAGTAGGTTGTTGGAGTGTGTACTCCCCGGTCACCTCGTTGCCGAGCCGATACAGGCGCACGCGGGCACTGTCAAGGGCCACCGGCGTCACCCCGTTGTTGCTCACGTAGACGGAAAGGAACCAAGGTCGCGTCTGTCCCTGCGTCACACTGGGCTGCGAGGCGGCAGTGTTTTGAATGGCCAGACGTGCCTCCGCTGCCACCTGCACCACATCCGGCAACGTCGTTTGCTGCGAGAAGGGGTTCTGGTTCTCGGTGCCGGACAACTGCAGCACGGGTGCGTAGAAACCCGGCAGCATCGTGCGGGGCACTTGCGTGCCCACAAAGGTCAGCGTGGTGTCCCCAGGGGCTATGACGCTCCCTGCCGGGCCGTTGAGCAACGCCTGGAAGATGTGCCCTTGCCCGTCGTCGATCTTCAGCCAGGTGCTCTGCTGTTGGAGGATGACCGTTGAACCTCCGCTATTGCGCACTCTCAGGCTGAACGCCGCGTAGCTACCCCGGTTCACGCTCCCGGGCGACAACGATCCCGCCAGGTAGGAGACTGTCGCTGGAGACTGGATGAGCACCGTGTCGCTGCCAGCGTCGTACGTGTCGTCCGTCAGCTCGCGACCGCTGTTCACTTCAATTGCACGCACCTGCGCGTGTACGGCCACCTCGGCCGCGGTGGGGCCGGTCTGGTCGACCACAAAAAGCAGAGCTCCGGTGGCGCCTCCGCGAAGCCTTGTGCCCCCGCTGCCCTCAAGGCCGGTCGGCCAGACCACCTTATGATTGCCTGTGGGCGCAAAGATGGGACGCGTAGCTCCCGGCGTGAGGTCCAAGAGCACGTCGCTCTGCCCAAGGTTGGCAAGGTGCACGCGCACCGTCCAGTCCCTGGTTTGCCCTGCGGTGACTGTCGTGTCGGAGGCTTCCACCCGCGTGATCTTCAGGTCGGCGGCCGTCTGTGCCCATACCGTGGACGTGGCCGTGCGGGCGAGTGATGCCCCAGAGTTCACGTTCACCGCGCGCACGGTGGCGCCAATGCTCACCTGCCCAGCGGCTACTCCGGTGCGGGTGACCACAAACCTCATGACATCAGCGGTCCCCGCCTCCAGGATGAGGTCGTTGCCATTGAGCAAAGCGCTCGGCTTGACAATTTCTACGCCAGGCGCCTCTTCCGGAGAGAGGGACAACGCCGACTGCGCAAAATCGATGAGGAGATTGGTCCCTCCGCTGTTGCGGATGTGCACATCGATCTGCCACGCCCTGCTCTGCCCCACGGTGACGCTGTCCTGAGAGGGGACGACGCGGTCGATGGTCAGCACGGGCACCGCTTGCACCGTGACCCCGCCAAAGACGCCAGAGCGCCCGGAATCGTCGTACGTGCCATCTTTGCACGCCACGCGCGCCGCTATGGTAATGTCACCGGTGGTCTGCCCGGTGGTAACGACAGTGAACACCAGGCTATCGGGCGGACCTCCACCTTCCAGGATCGTCCCCCCGCCCTCCAGCGCCGCTGGCCTGGAAATGGTGTACTCGCCTGTCACGTCCTGGGCCCCCTTGCGGAAGGTGACGTAGGTGCTGCCCGGCGAAAGGTCTACTATCAAGTCAGTCAAGCTCTTGTTCTGCACCCGCACAGTTACCGTCCAGACAGCGGTCTGCCCTTGCGTCACGTTCGCTTGCGAGGCGCGAATGTCCTGCAGTTCCAGGCTCGGCTGTTGCACCAACGTGAACAGCTCTGGCTGCATACTGGACGCGGTGTAGCTATTCCCCGTGTTGACGTCCCTCGCATACACGTGAGCCGTAACCTGAACTACCCCAGGAGTGGCACTCCGCGATGCGCTCAGCGTGAAAGCGAACTGCCTCGATTGCTCTGCAGACAAGGTGGTGGGATTGGCCGGAGAGGCCACGATTCTGTATTCGCTGTCGACTGGGATTCCGCCCCTCTGCAGGGAAAACCGCACGCTATCGATGCGGGCCGTGGCCGCGTTCGCTCCGGTGTTCTGAAGCAAAACCGTAATAGCCACATCCGCCTGTCCCTGACGCACCGTGTCCGCCACGACACTCACGGCAGTAATCGCCAAGTTGGGAGGGGTTTGCACGGTCCACAGGTGTTTGCTCGCGGCGCCCACGGCCGAAACCGCCGTGCCGTCGTACAGTCCGGAAACCGACCCGTCGACCGTGACGAGGCCAGGACTTGCCGGGGCTTTCACCACAACCGAAAAGGTGAGGGTCTGCGTTCCGTTAGCGGGTATCTGCTTCGCGGGGTCCGTGCGCACCACCACATAGTCGGCAGAGCGGTCTTGCGGCTGGGCTGAGGAGAAACTCAGGTCGGCGGCGGTGATGGTGACCGGCAGCGCCCCGTAATTGCGCACGGCCATGGTCACCTGCACGCCCTGTTGCCCTTGCGTCACATTGGCGACCGCAGAGGTGACCGAGTTTATCTCCAGGGCATAGACGTCAATCGGATCGGATTGCTTGCTAATGTTGGTCGCATAATCGTTGACCGTAATGCTCTGCAAACCGGGGGTGCGCAGCACAAAACCACTCCCTGAGAACGTGTGGGTGCCGTTCTCTTCTGGAGTGAAGGTATAGCGGTTGTTGACATCATAGGGGAGTGTGGCGCCTGCGTCGCTGCTCGTGAAGTAGACCTGCCCGGTGTAGTTGGTCTTCAGGTTGTCGTAGCGGTCGTAGGCTATCACGGTCACATTTTGAGCAAAGCTCGTCTGCGCCCCGGTGCGCGTCGGGTAACCAGTCAGGGCGAACCGCCCCAGAGTTCCGGGTGTGACCGCAATGGTACCGGTCGTGCGCGTCACCGAGCCAGTCTGCCCACGCAGTTGTGTAGAGACCGCATTGTAGAGAGTCTGCATCGCGGAGCCAGTGCCGTTCACGACGACAATGTCGGCAAGACGAGGTGGCGTAGCGTTGGGTGCATCGCCGCCACCCGAGGCGATGCTCACCGTCACCAGACCGGAGGCGGCATTGTTGTATTGGTCCTTCGCATTGCTCACCGTCAATGCGAAGGGCTGACCTGCGGTCTGCGGGCTGCTCGCACCCAAGGTAAAGTCAGAAATGGCAGCGGCGGACACGTTGATGTAGTCGCTGACCCTGCTTACGGTGCCGTTGGTCACTGTGATGCGCTGCTGCCCGGAAGTGCGGAGATCAAAGTCGCTCCACGGGAAACTGCGGCTGCCGTTGACCAGGGCTATCGGATGCGCGGCATCGTAGGCGATCACTGCATTGGTATCGGTGCTCGTGAACCAGACCTGGCCTGCGTAATCGGTCTTGATGTTTTCCCACTGGTCATAGGCGGTGACCACCACCGAATCGCCACCAAAGGTCTGGCCGGCCACCACCGCGTTGGGATAGCCTGTCAGGCCGAAGGTGCCGAGCGCGGTCCCTGGCGCCACAGTGAATGACGCGGTACTCCTACTCACCCCTGCTTGTTGGGCCCGCAGACGCACACCGCTTTCCGCCCGGTACAAGGTCTGCAGGGCAGAACCACTGCCGGCAACCACGGTGATAGGTGTAAGCACTGGTGCCGTGCCGTCGGGCGCTGCCTCTCCACCGGCGACGGCGTCGAGCGTGAAAACCCCCGACACGAAGTTGCCGTAGCTGTCCCGTGCATTGCTGATGCTCAGCGCAAAAGGCACACCGGCCGTTTGGTTCCCCGGGTCAGCAAGCGTAAAGCTGGCCACAGCTGCTGGACTGACCGTGACTGCGGCGGAGGTGGCAGAAACACCTGCCTCGACATCGGTAACGGTCACGGTTTGCGCCCCTGCAGTCTTTAACGCAAAACTCGAACCGCCAAAGCTCTTCTGCCCACTACTGAACCCCCCGCCAGCGGTCGGAAGGCTCGCCTGGGTATCCGAGCTGCTCCAACTTACGCTGCCAGCATAGTTGGTCTTCACATTGCCGTAGACATCATAGGCAGTCACCACTACCGAGGACGGAAAAGCGCTGCCCGCCACCACCGCTGCAGGAACCCCAGTCAGCCCAAACGACCCCAATGCCCCTGGCA